>DASSYL010000440.1:0-3022 GCA_035703315.1 Candidatus Acidiferrum sp.
CGACGGAGCGGAGGTAATTGACCTGGGCGATGCGACGCTGCTGCCGGGGTTCATTGACGCGCATACGCACCTGACAATGATGTACCGCGAGGACTACGCGAAGGCCATGCTGGACGCGCTGCAGAAGCCGATCCCGGAGATGGCACTGGACGCGAGCGTGAACGCAAGGGTGACGCTGATGGCGGGATTCACGACGGTGCGCGACGTTGGATCGGAACACTATCTGGATGCCGGGTTGCGGAACGCGATCAACCGAGGCGTCGTGCCGGGACCGCGAATGCTGGTGGCGGTGCACGCGATCGGCGCGACGGGCGGGCATTGCGACGAAACGGGATTTCGCGAAGGCGCGCTGGGCAAAGAGACCGGGCCGGAAAACGGCGTTGTGAACGGAGCGGACGAAGCTCGGCGAGCGGTGCGGCTGGCGCACAAGTACGGAGCAACGGTGATCAAGACGTGCGCGACGGGAGGCGTCTTGTCGCTGGCGGACGCGGTCGACACGCCACAACTGACGCAGGAGGAATTGGATGCACTGGTGGACGAGGCACACGCACTTCGTTTGAAAACAGCAGCGCATGCGCACGGAGCGGAGGGAGCCAAGCGAGCGATTCGCGCGGGGATTGATTCGATCGAACACGGATCGTTTTTGGATGACGAAGACTTGAACTTGATGAAGAACAAGGGCACTTACTATGTCCCGACGCTGATGGCGGTTCAGGGATTGACGGAGCAGATTCAGAAGGGCGTGGCAATTCCGCCAGCGATCCGGCCAAAGGCGGAAGCGGCGATTGCGGCGATTCACCAGACGTTTCAACGGGCACTCGCGAAAGGCGTGAAGATCGGGCTGGGAACGGACGCGGCAGTTTATCCACACGGGCGCAACGCGGAAGAGTTTCATCAGATGGTGGATTTGGGGATGAAGCCGATCGCGGCATTGAAGGCGGGAACGTCAGCGGACGCGGATTTGCTGGGGCTGGCGGACAAGATTGGCACGCTGGAGAGCGGAAAACTGGCCGATGTAGTGGCGGTGCCTGGGAACCCGGTGGAGAACATCCGGCAGACGGAACATGTGTTCTTTGTGATGAAGGAAGGCAAGATCTTCAAGAACGAAAAAGCGGAGTGAGTTTCGCGGAAGCATTCAGATTGCGGTTACAATTCACAGCATAAATGAGTGCGCCTTCCAGTTGTGTGCGCGGCCATGGTCAGAAGCTTTCTTGGGGGGAATGGGCCGCCGGCGCGGGGGTGTCGCTGGGTGTTGCCGTGGCGGTGGTCAGTCCATTTTTCTTTCTGGGCACGGCATCGGGGCACGACATCGCATTCCACATGGCTTCGTGGCTGGACGCGGCAGGCCAATGGAAACAGGGAATTTTTCTGCCGCGATGGACCGAGTGGGCCAATTTTGGCTATGGTGAGCCGCGGTTCATTTTTTATCCGCCGCTGTCGTGGCTGTTTGGCGCCGCGCTGGGAAGTTTGATTCCGTGGACCGCAGTGACCGCTGTCTTTATTGTTTGCGTGCAGACCTTCGCGGGAATTTCGACGTTTGCGTTGTTGCGAAGGATTGCGGAAACGCGCGGGGCGGCGCTGTTTGGGGCGGCGTGTTTTGCGGCAAATCCGTACGCGCTGGTGATCATTTATGCGCGAAGCGATTTTGCGGAGCTGCTGGCACTGGCGTTTTTTCCGGTGCTTTTTTTCTGTGCGTTCCGGCTGTGCGGCGCTCTGAATGAGCCGAGGGATGGAGCGAACGGATTGCGAGAGATCGCCGTGTTTGCGGCTTCGTTTTGCGGGGTGTGGCTTGCGAACGCTCCCGCGGCGGTGATCGCGACGTACAGCATGGCCTTTCTTTTTGTGTTCGCCGCGCTAGAGACGCGAGCACTTGCGGCGCTGTTGAAGGGCTACGGAGGAATGTTGCTGGGCTTTGGCCTGGCGGGGTTCTATCTGGTTCCCGCAATTTATGAGCAGCGGTGGGTGACGATAGCCGGTGCGCTGGCAGTGGGGCTGACGCCCGCGGAGAATTTTCTGTACACGAGAACAACGGACGCGGAGCACGACGCGTTTAACCGAGTTGCTTCAAACATCGCAGCGTTGCTGGTGGTGTGGGCGGCAGCCGGGCTGGCCGTGATGTGGCGAGCAAAACGTCAGCGAGATTTCGCATGGAAAGGCTTGCTGATGCCGCTGGCCGGGCTGACGGCGGCGGTGCCGTTGCTGATGCTGCCGGTCACGTCGTTGCTGTGGAGATGGCTCCCGGAGCTGCGTTTTGTGCAGTTTCCGTGGCGCTGGATGTCAGTACTGGCGACTTGTGCAGTGATTTTCATGGGCGCGACCTGGCGGGGAACGGCGCGCTGGATCTGGTTGGCGGTTGCGGCCCTCGCCATTGTCGGATCGGGACGCTACTTGGTGAAACACACCTGGTGGGACACAGAAGATATGCCGACGCTGCAGGCGGCGATGGAGAGCGGGGAGGGGTTTGAAGGCACCGACGAATACGATCCGAAGAGCGACGACCACACCGACCTGCCGCAAAAACAGCCACGCGCGGAATTTGTACGAAGCAAGGGCGAACTACAAGAGCAAGACAAAATCTCGATCGACGCGTGGATTGCGGAATATCGAGCGCTGGCTACGAGCACAACGCAGGCGTCGCGAGTCGCCATTCGCTTGGTGGACTATCCGGCGTGGCGGGTTACGGTGAACGGCAAGCCAATCAATGTGCAGCACGGTCCCGGAACAGCGCAGATGGTGGTTCCGGTGCCGGCGGGCGAATCGCGCATCGAGATCAGGTTGACCAGAACGATGGACCGGACGATCGGCGGAATCATTTCGGTCTTAAGCGCGTGCGGTTTTGTGGGTTTGCTCTTGTGGGAAAGCCGCAAGCGGATCGGCACGCAACTCTAGCGGCGATCGACGGCTGGGTGGCGGACGTCCTGGCCCTGGACGATGTAAATGACGTCTTCGGCGATGTTGGTGGCATGGTCGCCGATGCGTTCGAGATTTTTGGCCACGAGGATGAGTTCGAAGGCAGGGAAAA
>DASSYL010000073.1:0-12217 GCA_035703315.1 Candidatus Acidiferrum sp.
CAAGCTCTCGGATCGACACCACTCCCGCTAATTGCTGCTCGTCATCCAGCACGTACGCGTAGTAAATCATCTCCACGTTCTCGGCCTGCCGTCGAATCACTCCGATCGCCTCTTCCACCGTCATCCCTTCCGAGATGCGCACGAAGCCCGAATGCATTAGCCCCGCTGCTTCGTCTTCGGGATACAGTGCGGGCCGCCCACCCTCACGGCTGCGTTCGGCTACCACCGTTACTTCCAGATCCCGTGCCCGGTAAAGTACCTGATCAGTGAAGTCTAGTCCGCGGAACCAGCCTTTTGGCTGCTCCGCCGCGGGCCCGATAAAAATCTGCGTCACGCCCTGCCGGTGCGCGTAATCCACCAGTGCGTTGGCCGCGTTCCGTCCGTTGACGATCGCCGTCTCCACCCGCAAGTCCTCGGCGAACCGGAAATGCCGTTCCACCGCTTGCCGCTCGGCCGCCGGCAAACTGGCAAGATCCTTTCCCGCGCACACGAACACCGCCACGCAACTTGCATGCAGGTAGTCCGCAACGCGTCGCGCCCGTCGCAGCAGCATCGCCGTCGAAGGGTCGGCCGTTACGTGCACTAGCATCTTTTCCGTGCGAGGTTCCGCCAGGTTTTTCTTCGCCGCTGCCCGCGCTTCCAGCGCCTGCGCCGTCTGCCGGATCGCCAGTTCCCGCAGCGCTACTAGCGTCTGCTCCTGAAACAATCTTTCGCTCTCTGCCTTCGCGCGTTCCGGCGCGTAGATCACCCCGCGCTCCAGCCGGTGCAGCAGCGCCCTCGGCGTTACATCCACCATCACCACTTCTTCCGCTTCTTGAAAAACCCAGTCCGGCACTGTCTCTCTTACGCGCAAGCCCGTAATCTGCAGGATTTGGTCGCTCAAGCTCGCCAGATCCTGCACGTTCATCGTCGTCAGCACGTCGATTCCGCCATCCAGAAGAACCTGCACATCCTGCCAACGTCTCTGCCGTTCCGAGCCTGGCGCATTCGTGTGCGCCAAGTCGTCGATGACGCAAACTTTGGGCGCGCGCCGCAAAATCCCTACAACGTCAATCTCCTCGGTGTGGCTCCCGCGGCAAGCCACTCGCAAAAGCGGTATGGTTTCAAACTGTTTTGCCCGTTCGTTGACATCGCTCCGCCCCTGCCCTTCGAGAAAGCCCAAGACAACGTCCGTCCCACGCCCTTGCAGCTCGCTCGCGTCTTCCAGCATCCGGTACGTTTTGCCCACACCGGCGGCGTATCCGAGGTAGATCTTCAAACGGCCTCGTCGGGTTTTATGGCTCATCGTTTTCTCTCTGGCTCTCTCGCGGCGAATTCGTCATGGAAATCCTTTACTGGCTAGTGCGGAAACACTCTCACGTCCATGCCGCGCGCGGCCCGCACCAACCGGCTTACCGGGCTGCCGAACATTCGCGTGCCCAGATCCTTCTTCGGGCTGTGCCCCACAAAAATCTGGCTGATTCCATGCGCGCGCGCATATTGCACGATCGTCGTCACCGGGTCTTCCCCTTCCAGCACCTGCACCTGCAATCCTTCCGCCCGTGCCTTTTCCAATCCCTCTTCCAGAGACTTCTTATCCGCGCTCGACAGGTTCACCTGCCGCACATACACCGCCAGCACGTCGCAGTGAAACCGCGCCGCACTCCGCCTCGCGCTCGCGATCATTCCTTCAAAGTTTGCTCGCGGCGTCAGGCAAATCAAAAATCGCTCATGCATGCCCCACGTTTGCTCGATTCCATGCGAACGCAAGTAACGCTGCAATCCCGCCTCGATAACGTCAGCCGAGAGCACCAGCGCCATCTCCCGCAGTGCCGATCGCCGTTCCGTGCCCTTTTCCGTCGGCGCATCCACAATCACGATTTCGTCCGCGGTATTCAAGAACTCGCGCGGAATTGTCTGCGTCACCCGCTTACCCGTCAGCTTCTCCACTGCGTCCCGCTGGTCTTCGATGTATTGCAGGTTGACCGAGCCCACAACCGTAATGCCCGCTCGCAGTAATTCCTCCACGTCCTGCCAGCGGTGCGCGTTCCGGCTCCCCGGCGGATTGTCATATGCCAATCCATCCACCAGGCAGATGTTCGGTTGCCGCCGCAGGATCGCTTCCACGTCCATCACCGCGGTCCCTTTGATGGTCAGTGTTGGAATAGTCTCGAGCGCGCTCAGCAGCGGTTCGATATCCGCCGGGATCTTGTTCTGCACCGCCCCGACTACTACATCTTGGCCGCGCTCTTTTCGTCTTCGGCCCTCGTCGAACATGCGAAAAGATTTGCCCACACCGGCGGCGTAGCCAAGAAATACTTTGAGCCGCCCCGATACCTGTTTCGTCTCGTTAGGATTCATAGCCCGCCGATTGTAACCCGTGCCGCCCATTCTTTGGTGACAAGCGCCTTCTTGATTGACCAAGCCGTTCGCCGATGAGAGCGTGGGAAGCAAAATGAAGGTTCTCTTCAGGAGCGCACCACTATGGTTAGTATCGCCAGCACTTAACGCGTACTTAATTATGTCCCGTGCTCGACGCTGGCTCACCGATTCAATCGCACAGATCCCAACCGTTCGCGCGACAACTCTGCTAAGTACATTAGAATCTCGAGTTCAAGCTGGCGATGGCCAGCTCTCTAGATCACGAAAACCTGCTACTTTAACCTCTTTAGAATTCGCGCTTACGAAGGGTGGAGTTGGGACCGGTTAGAGTTAAATTCCCCAAAACGCTCATTTCTGGCAAAATCGCACCCGCCGACTGAACGCTACGCGCCCGACTTCGTCGGCCAGGAAATTTGTCCGGTCCGGCTATACGCCAGATTGGCGATCTGTCCGGCTCGCGCCGCCGCCACCCCCGCTTCGACCGGCGCGTTCGGTTCCTTGCGACTCTTCGCGCAGTCGAAGAAATTCTGCACATGGTCAATCGTACCGTCCTGGAAACTGTCGGCCTTCACTACCGGATTCGTTCGAGCCGGCGCACCTTCTCGATGAATCGAAAATCCAGTCCGGTTGATCTTCAACGTTCCTTCAGTACCGCGGAACTCCAATCCCCCATCGTCAATCGAGGACGCCATCATTCCTTCGTACACCACATCAAACCCGGGATAACGCAGCAGCGCCTGCACCGTGTCTGGGCACTCCCACTTCTCGAAGATGTATTTGTCGCCAAGCATGTGCACGTCGCGCGGCTGGTCAGCTTTCATCGCCCAATGCACTACGTCAATCCAATGCGTAAACAGATCCGTCATCGCGCCGCCGCCGAAATTCCAGTACCAGCGCCACAAGTAAAATTTATCCTCGCTAAAAGGTTGCTCCGGCGCTCCGCCGAGCCACTGTTTCCAGTCCAGCGCCGACGCATCAATCGGCTTGCGATTCTTCGAGGCGTTGTAGTTCTGCCACCAGTATGTTCGCACTTGCGGCACCCGGCCCAGGCTTCCGCCCTGGATCAAGTCCACCGCATCGCGAAAGTGCGTCCAGCTCCGCTGCTGCATGCCGCACTGCAGAATTTTCTTGTTCGCGCGTACCGCTTTGATCAGCGCTGCGCCTTCTTCAATCGTGTGTGTCACCGGCTTTTCCAGGTACACATCCTTGCCGGCATTCAGGGCGTCCACCGCCATGCGCACATGCCAGTGGTCTGGCGAGGCGATGAATACGGCATCAATGTTCTGCTGAAGAACATCGCGGTAGTCCGCGTGCGTGGTCGCGCCGCTGGCGTTGGCGCGCTGCTTCAGGGCGTCAACGTGCGGCCCGTACACATCGCTGATTGCTGCGATCTGGCAGCCTCCGACCTTGTCGGCAGAAGTCAGCAAGTCATTCATGCGCCCCCCCGCGCCAATCACTCCGATGCGCAGAGTATCGTTCGCGCCAAGAATTCGCGTTGCGGAAAGCGCGGTCAGTCCGGAAGCGATGATGAAATTACGACGAGTTGGATTTTGCATGGCGCCTATCTTAGCGATTCGCCGGCGCCAGAGAAAGTTGCGAATGCACCTTCTAAGAAATTCGACGGTCGCGAGACGGACCGTGGCTTCAAGTGCTTGCTCGAGCAAGCCCTATGGCTTCTTCTTTTGTTGCTTCTCGGCTTTTTCAATCGCTTTGCGGAATTCGTCCACTGCGGGCACGCTCGGCGAACGCAGCGCATCCTTGTTGGCGTACCGCCATACCGCCGGGCGCTCGAGCGGATTGCCCACTTTGCCTTCGTAGACTGTAAAAATATCTTCGCGCGGAGCCACTTCCACCTGCGGGCCGGGCGTTGTATCGCGCGGAGACGTTTGCGTGCCGGGTGCCTGGCCCTTTTGTCCGCCGAGCCGGATTCCGGAGTCGGTTGGCTGCACAACCACCGGACGATCATTGGTGGGCAATCCGCCAATCGTGGGCTGCGCTACTTTGTCCGAGCCTTTACGTATCGTGATCACCAGGTCGGCGGTGAGACTGTCGAGGACCGGCTTCAGCCGGCCCCACTTCATCAGCGCTTTCTCCACATCATCCTGAGCCTTTTTGTTCGCGAGCGGCGACGTCATAGAAGTGCCGGTGTCAGGATCGATGAGCACCAAAACAGTTCGAGCATTGAGAACGTACGCAGGGAGAACGGTTTTTTTGTCGTTGCCGGTCAGCGTCAGCGATGCACACAGCACAAGCAGTGGCAGGATCAGGCGGATGCGAGCACACATGGCGACCTCCGTGCGGCGCACTGTCTCACATCATACGCCGCGGACCGCTTTGCGAGAGCTGCAAGTATGACCCGCCGAGGCGCCTCTTGGTTTCACCAAGCGCTTTGTCCTTACCACCCGAAGATGCGCTGGGCGGCCAGAACCAGACCGAGCGTAAAGCCGGCGATTGCGACTTCGCCGATGGCGCCGACAAGAAAAGGCTTGAGTCCTTGCTGGGAGAGGGTGCGGAAGTTGGTGCGCAAGCCCACTCCGGCAAACGTCAGCAGGAATGCCCAGCGCGAGAGATTGGCCAGCGCGCCGATTTGTTCCTTCGAGAAAAATGCGAAGGTCGCAAGCGTCGAGATGAGGAGGAAGCCCAGCACGAACTTGGGAAATTTCTGCCAGAGAAACTTGGCTTTGTTTCCGACAGCTTGCGCTTGACCACGACTCGCCCAATAGAACGCGTACGCGAGCACCACGAAGCCGATCAAGGCGTTGCGCGTGGTCTTGGTGAGCACCGCGAGCTTTCCGGCAGCGTCGGAGTACAACGCGCCGGCGGCGGCGGCTTCGGCGGTGTTGTCCACGGCCAGTCCAGACCAGACGCCGTAGGCGTGATCCGTCAGATGCAACGAGTGGCCAATTAGAGGAAACGTGAAAAGAGACAACGCACCAAGCGCAAGAATTGCCGCGATGGCAAACGAAGAGTCCTCCTCGTCCGCATCAATCGCGCCCTGCGTCGCAATGATGGCGCTGACTCCGCAAACCGCCGAACCAACAGCGAGAAGTGAAGTCAGCTTTGGCTTCAGCTTGAACACGCGCCCGAGAAAGGTCATGAACGCAATCGCGCCGACAATCTCTACGGCTACCAGTGCCAGACTCGTTCCCCCGAGCTTCAGCACGTCGCCCAAAAGGAACCGCGCGCCAAGCAGCACGATGCCGGCCTTGAGCCAGAACTCATATGTCGCCACGCCCGCACGGAAAATCTCCGGCACACCCACGGTGTTCGAGATCAACAAGCCCAGCAAGATCGCCCACAGCACGTACTCGATGTTCGGGAATGTCCAATGATGCGCTTTCGCGTATTTTCCGACGTTCACTTCGAGCAGCTTGCCCGCGTAGCCGACTCCCGCGAGCAGCAGAACGCCCGGCATCAACTTCAAAAATTGCAGCGCCGGACTCACCGGCCTGACCTGCGCAATTGCAGCCGAACTTGCCATGCCTCACCTCTTCTCCGTCGAGGAACCGATGCTCCAACCTCCAACCGCAGGAGAGCCAATCTGAAAGTCGGCTACTACAACGCCTCACCAGGGGATGTGCTTGAACACGCCGGCGCGGACCAGCGCTGCCAGCGTGAACGCCAACAGTACCGCCCAAGCGTCCAGCGAAAACCGCTTGGGTTTGGCCACCGCTGCTGCTTCCTGACTCATCTTCGTTCTCCTTCTCTCTCGTCGAATTCGCACACCGCACAAATCCATCTTCACCAACACTACAGTTCGCAATCACTGATTCCGCTTCGCACCACGCGACGGTTCTTCGGCGCCAGCCAAGGCGAACAGCTCTTGCCGCAAATGTTCGCCGCAGCTTTGTCCATCGCGCGTTGCGACTTTGCCGATCACAAGCAACGAAGGCGCCGGCAGCTGATCCTCGTCCGAAAGCACGGCAAGACTCGACCAACGCACCTCCTGCTCTGCACGCGTGGCCTGCGATACCACCACGCAGGGCGTCTCTGCGGCCAAGCCGTTTTCCATCAGACGCGCCGCCACTTCGCCGTAGTGCGTGCCGGGCATATAAATCGCGATTGTGGTTTCGGGAGTAATCGCCGCCCAGTTCAGCCAATGCCCTGTTTCGCCGCGCGAAAATGTGGTGAACAGCACTTGCGAAGCTACTCGGCGATCGGTCAGCGAGATGCCCGCGGAAGCAGCAGCGCCGATCGCGGCTGTGATTCCCGGCACGATTTCAAAATCGATTGCGGCGTAACGTAGCGCATCCATTTCTTCGCCTGCGCGCCCGAACAAAAGCGGATCGCCGCCTTTCAATCTGATGACGAGTTTTCCATGCTGCGCGTAGCTCACCAGCACGCTGTTGATTTCGTCCTGCGTTAGCAGCTTTTTTCCGGCGCGCTTGCCGACATCGACCAACAATGCTTCCCGAGAAATCAGCGCGAGCACTTGCCTGCTCACCAGCGAGTCGTACAAGACGACTTCAGCGCGCGCGAGCAGTTTTGCAGCTTTCAACGTCAGGAGCTCTGGATCGCCGGGGCCTGCGCCGACCAGATAGACTTTTCCGCGCGCTCCGCTCCGGTTCACGAGACACCTTGCCGCGACGCTGCGGATTTTCTGCCGGCTTCCTTCACAAACTGTTCGTACATCGGTTTGCTGGCGAGGTGGTGCAGCATCTGCCTGGTACTTTCAGTGCCGCCGTCAGCGGCGCGCAAAAGTTCCCGCGCCGCGCCCAGCCATTCGAGCCACACTTCGTATTCGGGGCCGAACTGCTGCTCGAATTCCTGACGTAGGCGCTGAGCGAGCGCAGGACTCTTGCCATTGGTGGAGATGGCGATTTGCAAATCGCCGCGTTGTACCACCGAGCCGTAATAGAAGTGGCAGTTCTCGATGTCGTCGACGGCGTTGCAGAAAATGCCGCGGACTTCAGCTTCGCGAAACACGCTGGCGTTAACGCCGGGCGCGGAAGTTGCAGCGATCGCGAGTGCTGCACCTTCGAGATCGCCCGCCGCAAACTCGCGCGGCATCCATTCGATCTTGCGAGTACGGATCGGGCTTGCCAGTGAAAGATGGACTTCCGGAGCAACTACGCGAATTTTCGCCCCGACGTCCAGTAGACCTTCGATTTTCCGGGCGGCGATTTCGCCGCCGCCGACCACGACGACTAATCGGCCTTGCAGTTTCACAAACATGGGAAAGAGATTCATCGTTCAGCCCTCCACCGATTGCGGCGTGCGAGCCGCGGGCAGGTCGCGTTCGACGGGGATGACAATTTCGCCGGCGAGGATTTCGCGGATCTGGTCGTTGGTTTTGCGCGCGAGAAAGGCGCGCAGGGGTTCGTGGGTAAAGCGATTGTCCTGAAAATTAACTACCAACCGTTCGATGGCATCGGGTACGTCAGTTGCGGCGCAGCGGTAGCCGACAGGCCGCGCGATGGAGGCGAACTGTCCGAGGCTGCCGCCGACACAGAAGTAGTAGGCGTCCACCAACTTGCCGTTCTGTTTGACCTTCTTGCCTTCGATGCCGATATCGGCGACCCAATGCTGTCCGCAACTGTTGGGGCAGCCGGTGATGTGCAACTTAATCTGCTGATCGAAGCCCGGGAGGCGCTCGTCGAGTTCGGTGGAAAGCCAGCGGGCGAAACCCTTGGTTTCGGTAAGGGCAAGTTTGCAGAATTCGGAACCGGTGCAAGCAACGGTGCCGCGCGCAAACGCGGACGTTTCGACCGGCAAACCAACGTGGGTAAGTTCTGCGGCGACAGTTTCAGCGTGCTCTTGGCGGACGTTGGCGAGCAACACGTTTTGCTGCGGGGTGAAGCGAAGACCGCCGTCGCCAAATTTATCGGCGAGTTCGGCGGCGCGGCGGAGTTGCGCCGGAGTGATGCGGCCGCGGAGAACCGAGGCACCGATGAAAGCGAGGCCGGCCTGTTTTTGGCGGTGGATGCCGGTGTGGTCACGGTGAGTGTCGGAGGGAATTTCCTCCGGCTCGGCGGAATCGAGATTGAAGCCGAGAATACGATTCAGTTCGGCAAGGAAACTTTCCGCGGTCCAATCAAACTTAAGAAAAAGGTATTTCAGGCGTGCATTTTCCCTACTGATGCGAAGAACGTCGCGTGAACGGAAAATTTCAGCGACGCCACGCGCTACGTCGACGACCTGTTCCGGACGGACAAAGGCATTCAGCCGGAGCGCGAGATGCGGCTCGGTGGAAAGGCCACCACCGATGCGAACGGAAAAACCATGCTCGATGTTCGAACCGCGAATGCGCCGGGTGGCTGTGAAAGCGACGTCGTTGATTTCAGGATAGCTGCACCAAGTGCGGCAGCCGGTGACGGTCATCTTGAATTTGCGCGGGAGATTGTAGAATTCGCGATTGCCGCCGAGGGCGCGGTCCACGGCGAGAGCCCATGGCGAAGCGTCGAAGTGTTCGTCGTGCGCAAGGCCGGCGACGGGGCAGCCGGTGACGTTACGGACGACGTCGCCGCATGCCCCGGTGGTGGTCAGGCCGGCCTGCTGCAATTTTTCGATTAAGTCGGGGATGGCTTCGATGGTGACCCAGTGCAGTTGCAAATTCTGGCGAACCGTGATGTCGGCGACGCCGCGGGCGTAGGTTTCCGCTATTTCGGCAAGAGTGCGGACTTGATCGCTGCGCAGGATGCCGTTGGGGATACGGATGCGCACCATGAAGTATTCGGTGGATTTGCCCTCACCATTGGCGCCGCCAAGCACGCCGGCGCCGTCGCCCTGCGTATAAATGCCCCAAGAGCGGAAGTAGGTGCCGAGCCATTCCGGTGGAACGGAGTTGCGGCCATTGCGTGCAAATTCGCGGATTTCGTCGAGATGATCCCACGCGAGTTTCTCGCGTTTCAGACGTTCGACGCGCTGGGCCTTGGTTTCCTTGAGTGGCGCTGCTTCTGGCATTTTGTCCTTGACCGTAGTTTGGAAAAATCGTTTCGACAGGCCGTTGGCGCCAAAATGCGTCCGCACGGAAGCCTGCCGCTATAAAATGAAAAAAGCCCACGTGGACCAGTATTTCTGGCACGTGGGCTTTGCAATTCCTTTGTCTAGTGCGGTTCTAGGTCCGCAGCAGCCTCAAGCCAGAAATGTGTGTTTCGCGACAGCAACAGCAGTCGCAGCAACAACACACGGTCTGGCAGGTCATTCGCATTACGTTATGAGAGTACGCGGCGTAACCCGCAGTGTCAACGCCGTTTGTGCCTCGCAAAAAACTGATGCTTGCGATCGATAATTTGGATGCTGGGATGGGTGGTGTGGTTATGCAAAGAAAACAAAGAGAGGAGTGCCACATGGTCAATAGAATACACGGAGGTGGCAGCAGTGGCTCGGTCGAGGCGGCTGGGCTCGGATGAAATGCGAAAGCGCCAGTTGAGCAGCCGAATTCCCAATCGGTCCGGAACGAAGGCGCAGACTAAAGTCAGTGCTACTCAGTCGAGGTACATCCATTGGAGCCAGGAAGCGGCTAGGTTTTGGCGAGGTTGGCGGCAGATGTAGATGGTTAAGCCGGATTCTTCGGGGAGGGCGAAGGGCGGGCTGATGGTTTCGAAAGGCTGGACGTGGGCGAAGGATTGGTCCAGGCGGGATTTGGTGAAGCCGATGGCTATGACGATTTCTCCGGTTGCGCCGCGAGGGCCCCAATAACCGTACTGGTTGTGGCCGCTGATGGCTTTGGGCAGGGCGTAGGGTTTGCCGAGATAGTCGATGGCACCGGCTTCGCCGTAGTTGTAGGCGAGAACAGTAGCGCGGGATTGGTCGTCGGGTGAGAGGGAACGGAAAGCACGGGACACTGCCTGGACCTGCTCGGGCCAGCCGAACATGTCACCGAAAAGTTGCGGTAGCGAGTCGAGGGGAACGTTTTCGACTTTGACGTCCTGCACGCCGAAAAATTTTGTGTATTTGACGGCGGATGCGACGGGAAGGATGGGCATAGCGAGAGGCGCGGCTACGATGCCGGAGATTACGAGCGGAGTGAGGATCGCGAGCTTGAGCCAGCCCTTTGCGCGGGAGAAGACTTGCTGTTCCCACGCGACGGCGCCTGCGGCGAGCAGCATGATGTAGGCGGGAGCGAGGTAGTAGATTTTGCCGTGCAGAGCGAGCATTTCTAAAAGGACGACAATGTAAGCGATGCCCAGGAAGGCGTACTTACGACCGCCTTTGTCGGCGAGAACAAACCATAAGCCGGCAAGCCAGATTGGAGCAGCGAGCGGGTTCACCAAAAGAAACTGTTCACCGATAAAGGAGAGGGGCGCGACCGTGGTGTATTTGCTCCCGATGACGGTGTGCAGGAGAGCGATGGTGGGATAGCCGTTGTGAATTTCCCAGAGAAGGTTGGGGAGAAAGATGAGGAAGGCGATCAGCGCGCCCAGCCAGATTTCGATGCGGGCGAACTGTTTGCGCGCCGGCGTGAGGAGAAGGCCGACGGCGAGCCCAGAGCCGAAGAAGAGCATGGAGTGTTTATTGAGGAGTCCGATACCGGCGACTACGCCGAAGAGGAGCCAAAGGCGCGGGCTGCCACCGTTGATAATTCGAATGATGATGGAGGCAGAAGCCATCCAAAAGACGGGTTCGAACGCATTCATGGAAAAGAAGTTGTCGAAGGTGAGATAGATCGGCGCCAGGAGAACGAGCAGAGCGGCGAAGAATTGTGAGAATTTATGGCCGCCGAGCTCGCGAGCCATCCATCCGGCGAGGAACACTTTCGGAGCGGCGGAGAGCGCCGGCAGGAGGCGAAGTGCGGAGAGCGAGTCGCCGAATAGCGTGCGGGTGAAAGCGGAGGCGAAGGCTACGAGAGGAGCATGGTCGACGTAGCCCCAGGCGAGATGTTCGCCGCAGGCGGCGTAATAGAGTTCGTCACGGAAGTAGCCGTATTGGCGATTGAAGAGGAAATGGACGAAAACCGCGAGTGCAGCCAGGATGTAGACGGATTTCGTGATTGCGGCATCGCGCGCCTGCCTCGGAAGGAGGCCGCTACATTTGTCCGCTATCGCCGCGCCAGCCAATGTTGTAAGGCTCTACGGAATCACGGTCGCGGACTTGATGTAGTCGAGCTTGGGCCAGCCTTTTTTGAGATAGGGGTCGCCCTGTTTTTCGAGTTGATCCTGGTCGGGGCCGGCGCTGTCGCCGTAGCCTTCATACATCATTTCGACGACGTTCATGCCATTGCCGTCGACGACGCCGAAGGGAGAGAAGCCCATGCTATCGAGGCGGGTATTGTCTTTCAAGTTGATGAAGATCTGCGTGGTGCGTGTGTTGGGGCCGGCGGTAGCAAAGGTGATTGAGCCGCGCTTGTTGGTTTGCGCGACGGGATCGTCCTTAATTTCGGTGTGCTTCCAGGCGGCGGAAACGGCAGCGTTGGGGCTGATGCCAAACTGCACAACGAAGTTGGGAACGACTCGGAAGAAGGCGGCATTGTCATAGAAATGATGCTTGACGAGGTTGTAAAAGCGGTCGGCACCGAGAGGGGCCCATGCGCGGGTGACGATGACGGTGAAAGCGCCGCGAGTGGTGTCGAATTTGACCTTATAGGTGCCGGGAGCTTTTTCAGTAAGCTTTTTGGGAGCGAGCAGCGCCTTGGAATCGGCAGCAGCGCTCGCCGGTTTCGCATCGGGCTTGCCGGTGGAGTGCAACGGCTCGGTGGCAGGAGCAGCGGAGTTCGATGAGGAGGGCTCGGCTGGAGCCGCGGTTTGCGCGGGGGCCTCGGTCTTTTGCGGCTCGGCCTGCGGCTTTTGCGCTGTTTGTTCGCTGTTTTTGCAGCCTGCCAGAATGAACACGGCTGCGACGAGTGAGCGGGCCGCGACAGTGCTAAGTCTCGCCTTCATATTGTTCCTTCTCCTTGGAATGAACTCTAGCAACGGCT
>DASSYL010000428.1:0-2956 GCA_035703315.1 Candidatus Acidiferrum sp.
GAGGATCGGCGGACTTGAATCTTCCGTCATGCGCCGGGTCCTTCTGGTCGCGGCGTTCGATTGGAGTCAATCGTCATTCTGCGAAGCAGTATAGACGACATCAATTTTCGGGAACGAACCGCGCGTATTCTACTTCGCGTCCACCCAAGTGTCCGACCCAGCCAGCTTGACGGCTACATTCGTAAAGAAGACATGGGCCGGCTTGCCATCCGCCGTCCCGCGATGCTCGGTTGAGAAGAGCAGAGGGCCTGCCTGTTTGTAGCCCGCCCATGTGGTTGTCACGTTGCTCGGCTTCTTGGGTCCGCCCCGATGGTAGATGAATTCTTTGACTCGCCCGTCAGACCCGACGTAGAGATCCCAAGTGTCTCCTGGCGTGTAGCCCCCGACTTCGGCTGGATACTTCACCGACACCAGCTTCGCCGTGCCCTTTCCCAGCGGTAATTTTTGATTGGCCTTTTCTTGCACGTTCGCGCTGGTGTCCCAGTAAACATGCAAAGGGAAGATCGCCCAATAATTGTCGTTTACAAAGGCCGGCTCAATGTCGTCTTTCACGTTGGCAGGAGCGCTCGCGAGCTGAGACCGGAGATAGGTAACCTTAACCGGTTTCCCGTCCTTATCCTTTGATTCGTAGGTGACTTGCCCGGTCTTGGGCTCCCAAGTCCAGGTTCGCGAAAGATTCACTTTCAAAGCCGGGAGCTCCAGGTTGAACGTATAGCGGATCGCGTCAACCTGCCCATACGAATCAAGGCCATAGGTCTTGGCAAGCTGTTCGACAATGGGTGGGCGCGTCTGTGTCTGGGAAGTGCTCGCAACGAGCAGCATCCCCAAAAACAGGCAACCGCTCGTCCTCGAAAGGCGCAACTTTGTCATGGACATCCTCCTCAGTGAATAAAAACGTTCGTCCTCTACGACGTACCAGGTCCCGGATGCGAAGAACGAATGCGGTGCAGCTGCCTTCACTCTGCCTGGTCCGCTCGGCATTGTAGTGCGGCCGATCGTGTAATCCTACGCAAAGCAATAATGGCAGCGGCCAATGCGACGGATCCGTATTCCAGCATCATAATCCAGTCAGGAACTACCCACGGCCGTCCAAGTGTGCGCAAGTGCCAGACATAATAGGTAGGAATAATACTCAATGTCCAGATCATGATTGGCACCGTTGCGGTCGACCTTAGGAACGGCAGCAGCCAGAGCATGTACCAGGGATAAACAACCGGCGCACATAAAAGCGATGCTGTCATTGGCCAAACAAACGCGTCCAAAAACCCTTCCGCGGACTTTCTTCTCATCCAGATCGCGGTAAGAAATCCGACGAGCACCGCCAGGCCAGCCACAAACGTCGGAGCCGCCACTTGCTCGAGGGTTCGAAACACCGGATCGTTAAAGCGGAATCGTTGCACGTAGGTTCCGAGCGAGCCCACCGGAATCCAGCCGTGATTGAGAAATGGTAGGTATAAAAGTCCAACCACGATTGCGGCGAGCGCACCGTCCCGGATGCGAATCCGCTTCCAGTAGAGCGGCAGCAGTACCAACGGGAGGAATTTCACTGCAACAGCAAGCCCAAATGCCACGGCTGCAAGCGTGCGCCAGCGCCGCACGAGCGAGGCCACGGAGACCAGAAGCAGCAGCACCCCGACAATGTCGACATGACCGCTGCCAGCAACCTCAATCGCCAGTAGTGGGTGCCAGGCGTAAGCCAGAACCCAGTGCTCTCCCTGCCTGGTACGGCGTAAAACGTCGAGCAAAACAAACACAATCGCCAAATCGCAAACTACAAACGCTACTTTCAGCGCGAATGTAGACGAGTGAATTGCGGTTACCGCGCGGAAGAATAGTTGCGCCCCCGCTGGATACGGGCTGGGCACCTCTGGATTATTCAGCGTGCGCGTCTCCGATGTGTGCAAGCTGGCCAGCGCAGGGTCGTTCGGAACCAGGAGATACGGGTTATAGCCGAGGTGCTGTACGCGGCCGTCCCAAAGATATCGATGAATGTCGTCGTCTAAACCCGGCGGCATTCGTAGGAATTGAAAATGCCACAGAGCAGACAGGGCGAGGCCGAAAACGATAACGCGCTTTGGGAATTCTGGCGTGGATAAGAGCACGCGTATGGCTAGGACGTATGCGGCGCCAGCAACAGCAAGCGGAATAAAAAATGACGGCTCACCCGTGCGGCTGAAGTTGCGCGAACAGATCGTCAGTGCCGCAAGCAAGATGCCGCCGAGTGCGTACACTCTATGGGACGGTGTGGGTTTCACAGAGTTTTCACGCGTGGTCCAAGTTGCGCCACTGCTTCCCGCCACTCTCGGCACCAGCCTGCGGTTCTGGGCGCCTTGGCGGGAGCGAGCTGCAACTCCCGAGCCAGCAGAATCAAGTCGCTTGCGACGTCGATGTCATAGAAGGGTTCTGTG
Source organism: Candidatus Acidiferrum sp. (assembly GCA_035703315.1). Taxonomy (GTDB): domain Bacteria; phylum Acidobacteriota; class Terriglobia; order Acidiferrales; family UBA7541; genus Acidiferrum. Next base: position 2,409 of record DASSYL010000428.1, read on the forward strand.
AAGCCGGCTGAAAGCTCAAGGGCCTTCGCGCGCGTCTGCAATCTGTGGAGCGCAGTCGTAGTTCCCATGGGATCGCTTTCGAACAGTGCTGGATGATCGCCCTTGGCGCCAACCAGGTAGTAGCCCCCATCGTGGGTTGGCCCGACTACTAGGTCGTGCGTGACGAGGATTTCAAATGCGTTCTCTAAAATCGACGGAGCGAGGTGTGGGCTGTCGCTATTGAAAGCTATAACGCGCTGCTGGCCGGCAGCGAAGTGTCGAAAAACAGAAGTAAGTCCTGCGGCGAGACCTGCGCCTTTTTGCGCTATGACCTCGACGGTATTGCTTGCCAGGCTTCCTAATTCGTCCTGATCCGGCTCAGGGCACATCACGGCGACCTTCACGTTCGTCAACGACTTTGCCAACGCCAGAGTGTCTTCTAAAAGGCAGCGATACAGCTCCGCTGCTGCTGAGGCAGGGAGGCTCTCAGCGAGGCGGGTCTTGACCATGCCCGGCTTCGGGGCTTTCGCCATGATGACCAGCGTGCGGTTTGGAAGAGAGGAAGACAT
>DASSYL010000167.1:0-4711 GCA_035703315.1 Candidatus Acidiferrum sp.
CCACGCTGGGTAACGCTGTGCTTCCTGCAGGGCAAAGGGCTGCCAGATCCCGAGAAGCGCTTGCGGGAAGCGGGAATCTCGTTCGCAACATTCGACTGGAGTGCGGCGCGATAGCGTTGGCTGATCCTTATGTCCGAACTCTGATCGGTCACGCGCTGGAGCGCGCCAAGGTGCCCATTCCTGCAGGGCAGAAGAGGCAGTTCCTCATCAAATCCGTTTCCGCAAAGCAGCGTCCGCGCCGTCCGACAAAAACGAAAAGCACTCACAAGAAGTAGCCAACGGCATGCGACCGGCCCGCAGTCTGCCGATTCATCTTCGGCGCACGGATTTTCTCTTCGCTTTTGCTTTACATCGGTGTATAAGGTTCGGCCATCAGCTTCATCCCAGGCTTGGTGGAGGACCCATGAAGCGCTCGTCCTCGCGAGTGTCGGTTGCCGCAGTGTTTTTCTTGCCGTTGTGTTTCCCAGTGACCGTCGTGCTGGAGGCGTGGCAGACGCGCGCGTCGCAAGCGCCCGGTTTCGCTGCGAACCAGGCGCTGTTAAATGGGCCGCCGGTTGTCTACAAGTCCGACAAGCTGGCACGTGAAGCGAACAACCAAGTGGAGCTGCGTCTGGATGTGCAGCGTCTCTACGCGCTTTCGACGGAATTGAAGGACGAAGTGGATCGTGCCAACCCTGAGGCAGTCCTCAGCGTGTCGGTGCTCAAGCGCACGCAGGACATCGAGAAGCTCGCGAAGCAAATTCGCGATCGAGCCAAAAGATAGCGCCCTCGACGGAACGACCAAGCAAAGTCGGCCAACCAAAGTATCCTCGACGTGTAAATTGCCTGCCTTCAGCGTGCGCGCTATCCTATTGCGCTTCGGGAGGCCTCAAATGAAGTTTTCTTTCGCGATCCGCTGTTGGGTGGCTGTGCTGATAGTTCACGCATCGGCATGGGCAACGACGGCGCAAAGTTACGATCCAAAATTGTTTCAAGAGCTGCGCTGGCGCTGCATTGGGCCTTTTCGAGCGGGCCGCACCGTCGCAATCACCGGCGTGCCGAGCCAGCCGAGTCTGTTTTATATGGCTAGTGTGAATGGAGGCGTGTGGAAGTCGACCGATGCGGGGAATACCTGGGCGCCGATTTTTGATGAAGCCGGCGAGAGCGGCTCGGTGGGTGCGCTGGCGGTGGCGCCGTCGAACCCGAATGTAATTTACGTTGGCAGCGGGGAAGGCTTGCAGCGGCCAGATTTGGCAGTGGGCGACGGAATTTACAAGTCCACGGATGCGGGTAAAACATGGGCGCACCTAGGTTTGCGGGATGCACAGCAAATAACAGCGATCGTAGTTGATGCGAAAGACTCCGAGCGAGTGTACGTGGCGGCGCAAGGGCACCCTTATGGACCTAATGCCGAGCGTGGTGTGTTCCGCTCCGTCGATGGAGGAAAATCGTTCGAGAAAGTCTTATATAAGGATGAAAACGTGGGGGCTGCGGAGTTGGTCATGGATCCGGCCAATTCGCGAATTCTTTACGCCGCTTTGTGGGCGGCGCGTGTGGCGCCGTGGGAAGTGCGCAGTGGTTCTTCGATCTATATCGCCGGCAGCGGATTGTATAAGTCCACCGACGGCGGTTCCACGTGGAAGCCACTCGCCAAAGGCTTGCCGGCGGGCGAAGACAAACTGGGACGAATCGGTGTGGCGATTGCGCCGAGTGATTCGCATCGTCTGTATGCTTCGGTGGAAGCCGACAAAGGAGCGGGCGTTTACCGTTCGAACGACGGCGGCGAATCGTGGACGATGGTGAACAGCGATCGCCGCATTGGCGGCCGCGGACCCGGTGCGATGGGCATTGGAGTCTCACCGGACAACCCAGACGCCATCTACGTGCTGAATACCGCTTCGTGGAAATCCACCGACGGCGGAAAAACGTTTGTGGGATGGAAAGGCGCGCCAGGCGGCGACGACTACCAGCGCATCTGGATCAATCCGAATAATGGTCAAATCATTGCGCTCTCAGCCGATCAGGGCGCAGTCGTGAGCTTGAATGGTGGCGAAACCTGGAGCAGCTGGTACAACCAGCCGACGGCGCAGTTTTATCACGTCACGACCGATAACCGTTTTCCGTACTGGGTGTATGGCGCGCAGCAGGAGAGTGGCTCGGCGGCGACGGTCAGTCGAAGCGACTACGGCGAGATCACGTTTCGCGACTGGCGGCTGCTGGGAGTGGAGGAGTACGGAACGATTGCGGTTGATCCGCTGGACAACAGCATTGTTTATGGCGGACGAGTTTCCCGCATCAACCTGGCGCTCGGAGAAGTGCAGGACGTTTCGCCGGAGCCGGTGCGCCGTGGCGACTATCGCTACGATCGCACATTACCTTTGCTTTTTTCCCCGACCGATCCGCACAAACTGTATTTCGCGGCGAACGTGGTGTTTGAGACCAGCGACGGCGGAAAGAACTGGAAGGTGATCAGCCCTGACCTGACGCGCCCTTGGTATGAGAATCCGTCGAACATCGGTGTATTCGCGGCGGGCGATCCGGAAAAAGGCAAACATCGCGGAGTGGTCTATGCGTTGGCGCCGTCGTATGTGGAAAAGGGAACGATTTGGGCGGGCACGGACGATGGCTTGATTCAACTGACGCGCGACGGCGGCAAGACCTGGACCAACGTGACGCCTTCCGTGCTTACGCCGTGGAGCAAGGTTTCCGTCATTGAGGCGTCACGTACGGCGGCGGGAACGGCCTACGCGGCGGTGAATCGATTCCGGCTGGACGATTTGCGACCGCATATTTATCGGACGCGCGACTTCGGCAAAAGCTGGCAGGAAATTGTCGCCGGATTGCCCGACAACGCGCCTGTGAACGTAGTGCGCGAAGATCCGGTGCGTAAAGGGTTGTTGTTCGCGGGAACGGAAACCGGTGTGTTTGTATCCTTTGAAGATGGCGATCACTGGCAGGCACTGCAGCTGAACCTGCCGCACACCTCGATGCGTGACTTGACGGTTCACGGCGACGATCTGATCGTAGCCACGCACGGCCGTTCGTTCTGGATTCTGGACGACATTACGCCGCTGCGGCAGCTGAACGAGAAATTTTCCGCGTCCGAGCCGCATCTTTACGCGCCGCAAGAAGCTGTCCGCATTCACTGGAACCGCAATCCGGATACGCCGCTGCCGCCGGAAGAGCCGGGAGGAAAGAATCCGCCGGATGGCGCGATCATTGATTATTTTCTCCCCGGGAAGTCGCCGGTGATGATCGAGATTCTGGATGGTAGCGATAAAGTGGTGCGGAGGTATTCGAGCACAGACAAAGCCGAGCCGCTCTCGGAAATTGCGCCGAAGCATCCGATTCCGATGTACTGGGTGCGCGAAGAGAGGGTTTTGTCCGCGGAACCGGGCATGCACCGTTTTGTGTGGGACGTTCACTGTGCCGGGCCGAAGTCGCTGAGCCACAGCTATCCGATATCGGCGATTCTGCACGACACTCCGCTGACACCGGAGGGGCAATGGGCTTTGCCCGGACGGTACACGGTGAAGCTAATCGCTGGAGGCAGGACTTTGACCCAGCATCTCATCCTGAAAATGGATCCGCGCGTGAAGAGTACGCCGGCGGAACTGGCGCAGCAGTTTGCGCTGCAAGAAGCTGCTGTCGCCGGCATGGACGAGAGTTTTGAAAATCTGGAAGCCGTGCGCTCAGTACGAGGGCAGGTTGCGGACCGGATGAGCAAAGCCGACGGGGAGTTGAAAACCAAGCTGGCTGAATTCGATAAGCAAGCAGCCGCGCTGGAAGGTGCAGCGGTGCCAGGATTTTTCGGAACTCCACCGAGCGGGAAGCAGCCGGAAAATTTCTCGACCCTGAACCAGCGTTTCGGACGAATCCTGACGATTTCCGACAGCGCGGACGTTGCGCCGACCCCTACGACTGAAGCCGTCGCGCGAGAATTGGAGAACGCGCTACTCGAAAGCAATCACCGTTGGAACGACCTGAAGACGACGCAGGTAAACAACCTCAATCAGTTGTTGGAAAAAGAAAAGCTTCCCAAAATCGACGCCACCAAACGAAGCGGTGAAGCGCCATCGTCGGACGACGACGGCGATGATGAACCTTGAGGAGCCATGATGAGAGCCATGATGAGCGAACTGCAGTTTGGTTCGCAGAGAGACGGCGACGACGTTTCAGCTTCCCGTCAACGATTTGTACTGTTCAGGAGTGAGAGGAACAACGGAAAGCCTGCCCATTCTTACGAGCGGCGAAGCGGAAAACAGTTTGTTGGCTTTAATTGCGGCGAGAGCGACGGGCTTGGCGAGCGGCTTTCCGGCCGCAATTTCAATCTGCGGATTTTTGGGGTTCGGATCCTTCACGGAAACCACGGATGCGGTACCCACAGCGGACTTATTGTCGCCAGTTTCATAGATGACCAATTTGTCGCCGGTTTTCATGGCGGCCAGATTCCGTAGAGCGACCGGATTGTGCACGCCATCCCAGACCGTCTTCTTGTCCTTTTGCAGGTCGGCGAAGGAGTATTCACTGGGTTCGGTTTTTAGCAAATAGGCGTTTGGCATGGCACAAGTGTGAAGATGCGCGCGCGGAGAGTCAACGGTCTGGACGGCCACTGGCCGGTCACGAGTTCATTTATTTGGCAAGTTTTGGGCGGCGCATGTTGGCGAGACCAAGCGTTTGGCTTCAGGGCTGCGCGGGCTCCAGTCGGGCGGCGGAAAGGCCAAACGCCAGA
>DASSYL010000453.1:0-9436 GCA_035703315.1 Candidatus Acidiferrum sp.
GCTCCTTACGAAAAAGGCAAACCTGTCTCGACGAAAATGCAGGAGATGGCACTGGCCCGGTTGCGGCAGTTGTCGGCGCACGAAGTGGGGCATACGTTGGGGCTGGAGCACAACTATTCGTCGAGTACCGTGAGCCGCTCTTCAGTGATGGATTATCCGCCGCCGCTGGCAAAGCTGGCCGCGAACGGCTCGATTGACTTGAGCGACGCATATGCGACGGGAATTGGCGAGTGGGACAAAGTTTCGGTCGCCTGGGGCTACCAGGATTTTCCGGCCGGGACAGATGAGCCTGTAGCGCTGAACAAAGCGCTGATGGACGGATACGGGAAAGGTTTGCGTTTCCTGACGGATCAGGACGCTCGGCCGCCGGGAAGCTCAAGCAGCGTGGCGCATTTGTGGGACTCGGGTTCGAACGCCATCGATGAGCTGAACCGCTTGATGCAAGTGCGAGCAGCCGCGCTGAAGCGTTGCGGCGAAGATAATATTCGCGAAGGAGCGCCGTTGGCAACCATCGAAGATTCACTGGTGCCGGTCTACCTGCTACATCGGTATCAAGTGGAAGCCGCGGCAAAATTTGTCGGAGGAATGGACTACACGTTTGCCCTGCGAGGCGATGGCGAAGTGCCAACAAAAATTGTGGCGCCCGCGGAACAACGCCGTGCGCTCTCGGCCGTGCTGGCGACATTGAAGCCCACAACGCTGGCATTGCCGGAGCCGTTGCTGCAAATCATTCCGCCGCGCCCGCCAGAGTACGAACGAGGCCGCGAGCATTTCAAGATTCACACTAACCCGGCATTTGACGCACTGGCTCCGGCGGAAGCCGCGGCGCAGCACATTCTGCAATTTCTGTTCAACCCCGAGCGGGCCGCGCGACTGGTGGAATTCCATGCGCGGGCCACGGCGAATCCCGGGCTGCAGGAAGTGCTCGACACGATCGTCGCCGCCACCTGGAAAGCGCCGCACCCAGTCGGCTACAACGGAGAAATCGCGCGTGTGGTGGACGACGTAGTGCTGTACGACTTGCTCGGACTGGCGACGACTGATCGCGCGACGACGCAGGTTCGGGCAATTGCTTCGCTCGAAGTGGACCAGCTAAAGGGATGGCTGAACAGCGCAAAAGCATCGGCGACCGACCCAGCGCAGAAAGCGCATTTGGCCTATGCAGCAGCACAAGTCGAGCATTTTCAGAAAGATCCGAAGAAACTGGACCTGCCGGCACCGTCTGAACCGCCCGATGGGCCGCCCATTGGCGACGACGAGGACTTGAACGGCTGGCCGCTAAACTAGGTCCGAGAAGACGCAAGAATTCTTTCGCAACCGACCAGACTATCCGGCCGCCACATCGTCTATATGGCTGGAGGTGAAGTCCATGGTTTCCCGCACGTTTCTTTCCGCGATCGGCATCGCAGTCTGGGCAGCAGTCCTGGTGACCGCAGCGCCGCGAGCGATCTCGCTCCGCTACACCGAACACACCGTCGAAGCTTCGACGACAAACAATGAATGGCCGGCGGCCAGCTGCAACGACTTGCACATTGAGTTCGACGGCCGCGATGCCGTCATCCAGTCTGAGGAAAAGACCATCACGAAGGCCGAGGCTTCGACACTGCGCGTGCAGGCCGAGTCCAACGGCGGCGTGCAGGTCCAAGGCTGGGATCAAAACAATTATTCGGTGACGCTGTGCAAGGCCGCATATCCAGGCGGCGACGCGGAAAGCGTGCTTGCCCAGATCAAGCTGAGTTTTTCCGGTGGCGAATTGAGCGTCAGCGGGCCAGATTCGCGCCGCCAATGGAGCGCGCACTTGCTGATCAAGGCGCCACGCGGCGCGGCGATGGACTTGAACGTCAACAACGGCCCCATGGGCTTGTATGCGGTGGAAGGAAACCTGAAAGTGCACGCCGTGAATGGGCCAATCACCGTTGAGAAATGCAAGGGCGATCTGAATTTGAGAGCGGAAAACGGTCCGATCTCGCTGGAAGAAAACAGCGGCAAACTGGACGTCCGTACACAAAATGGACCGATCACGATCAATCTTGAGGGAAAAAACTGGAGCGGCGAAGGATTGGAAGCGCACGCAACCAACGGCCCCGTAACGTTACGCGTGCCATCAGGCTATCAGTCCGGCGTGGTTCTGGAGTCAGATGGCCACGGGCCCTTTAGCTGCCGTGCCAGCGTCTGCGACGAGGGCCGCAAGACATGGGACGACGACCACAAGCGCGTGGAATTTGGCAGCGGACCGGCGGTTGTGAGAGTTTCCACCGTGAACGGGCCGGTTTCCGTCCACTAATCGTAGTCAGCGTGAAACAGCGCGTTCCCACGCCGGCGGGACTTTGACGGAAGCCATTCCCGCCGCACTGGCCGCCTGAATGCCCATCTCAGTATCTTCAAAGACCAGACAGGTTTCGGGCGCAACGCCGAGACGCGACGCAGCCAGCAGGAAGCCTTCCGGGTCTGGTTTGCTTTTTTTGTAGTCGCCGGCGCACACCAACGTAACAAACCGATCGAGAAGACGCAAAGTTGTGAGCGAAGCGGTGACCGAATCAAGCGCGCTGCCGGAAACGACGGCAAATGGGATTTGACCTTGCTTCGCTTCGATGTGCTCGATCACTTCCGGAACGGCCCTTAGCTGCGGCATTAATTCGAAATAAAAGCCTTCCTTGCGTCGCGCAACGAGCTCCACTGGCATCGTCAGTCCGCGCTCTCTATTTAGAGTGGAAATGATTTCCACAACCGGCCACCCTCCCCATTTGTAGAAAAGTTTTTCGTCGAAGTCACAATCCCATTCGGCCAGGGCCTTTTTCCAAGCGATGTAGTGCAGCGGCATGGAATCGGCGATGGTGCCGTCGCAATCGAAGAGGTATGCGGTAAATTCTCGCTGCGGAATCTTGAGTTTCATTCTGTTGTAATGACCTCATCTCCAATTTTAAGGCAGGATGCCCGTACGGCGATGGTGCCGCACTGAATGGACGGTAGCAATGGATGCCGATAAGATTTCAGTCATGTTTCTGGAAGAAGGCGCAGCGTTAGCGGTGACTGCTTCGGAGGCAGAACAGCTTGCGGCCGAGTTGTACGGAATTGCTGCGGCCGCGACGGTGTTGCCCGGCGAATACGACTGCAATTTTCATTTGCACGCCCGCGACGGCCGGGAATTTGTTTTGAAATGCATGCATCCGGCGCGACAATCCTCGTTCATCGAAATGCAGTGTGCTGCGCTGGAGCACGTTTCCGCCTGCGCTCCGCTGTTGCCATTGCCGCGCGTACAGCGGAACATACGCGGCTCACACTTCGCCGAAATCACCGACGGCGAGGACCATAAACGCGTGGTGTGGATGCTTCGTTTCCTGCCGGGCGCCACGCTGGAGTCAACCAATCCTCACTCTCGAGAGATTCTGGAGGATTTGGGCAGATTTCTTGGCCAGTTGGACGCCGCGTTGCTGACCTTCTCGCATTCGGGCGTTCATCGCGAGTTGAAGTGGGATTCGTCGCGCGCCGGCTGGATTCGCGCTCACTTGAATGAGGTTCAAGATCCTGACCGCCGTGCTCTGGTGGAATATTTTCATTCGCTCTATGAGGAGCAAGTCGAATCCCGCCATGTCGAATTGCGCAAAAGTGCGATCTACGGCGACGCGAATGACCACAACGTTCTGGTAAGTCCACCATGGCCGCAGCCGCGCAAGATTGCAGGCCTGATCGATTTTGGCGATATGCATCATGGCTGGATTGTCAGCGAACCGGCAATCGCCACGGCGTATGCAATTTTGGGGAAGCAAGGTCCCTTAGGCGTAGCCTCGTCGATCGCGCGCGGATTCCACCGCACGTTTCCGCTTACCGAGGCGGAAATCGCCGCTCTATTCCCTTTGGTTGGCATGCGGCTGGCCGTTAGCGTCGTCAATTCCGCGGTGCGCAAGAAACAGAAGCCCGGCGATCCCTACGTTACGGTCACGGAAGATCAGGCGTGGGCAGCGCTCGAACGCCTGGCGAAAATCCATCCGCGATTTGCGCATTACACGTTGCGAGACGCTTGTGGGCTTCCGGCGGTGCCGAAAGAGCGGCAGGTCAAATTGTGGCTCGAAGAGCGGCGAGCAGAGGGAGCGAGCGTCGTTGAAGCGGATCTGCGGATTGCTCCGCTGCGCGTTCTTGATTTGAGCGTGGGCAGTACGATGCTTGGCGCTGACCCAGCAAATACGGAAGCACATATCCTCGCGCGGACCATTTTTGAGCGCATGGAAAGCGAGCACGTGGCGATCGGTGTTGGCCTCTACAACGAAGCTCGATCGCTCTACACCACCGCCCAGTACGACGGTGATGAGGCGCATGCAAACGAACGGAGAACGATTCACCTCGGACTCGATCTGTTTGTAATACCGGGCACGGCAGTGTGTGCTCCGCTGGACGGCACCATACATTTATTGGCGGAAAATACGGCGGAGCTGGACTACGGCCCGCTGGTGATCCTGCGACACCTCACCGGCGACGGGGAAGAATTCTTTACGCTGTATGGGCATTTGACGCGCGAAACTTTGCGCGAACTCAAACCGGGGCAGGCCATTACGCGCGGTGAGATTTTCGCTCGCGTGGGTACATTGCACGAAAACGGAGGCTGGCCGCCGCATCTGCATTTTCAGGTGATCCTGGACCTGCTGGATCGCGGCGCGGAATTTGCCGGAGTGGCGCGTGCTTCGGAACGCACAGTGTGGACGAGTTTGTGTCCCGATCCCAATTTGCTGCTGGGAATCCCATCCGAGAAGGTTCCGCCGGCGGAAAGCTCGGCGCGAGAAGTGCAGTCGCGGAGGAAGGAGCTCCTCGGCGGCAACCTGGCCGTTTCCTACCGCAAACCGCTGAAAATTGTGCGCGGCTGGCGCCAGTATCTCTACGACGAAACCGGTCGCGCGTATCTGGACGTGTACAACAACGTGCCCTTGGTTGGGCACTCGCATCCGCGCGTGGTGAAAGCGGCGCAGGAACAGCTAGCGCTGCTGAATACCAACACCCGCTACCTTCACGAAAATATTTTGCGATATACGGAACGGCTGACGGCGCTGCTGCCCGATCCCCTGCGCATCTGCTACATCGTTAATTCGGGCAGCGAGGCCAACGAACTTGCCCTACGCTTGGCACGTTCCCACACGGGATGCGATGACACCATTGTCCTCGAGCATGCCTATCACGGGCACACCAACACGCTTATCGATATTAGTCCTTACAAATTTGGAGGTCCGGGAGGATCGGGTAAGAAACCGTGGGTGCACATCGCGCCGCTGGCCGATGACTATCGAGGGATTTATCGCCGAGCTGAACCTGATCTCGGCGCGAAATACGCGAAACACGCTGGCGACATTTGCGGCGAGCTGCAATCACGCGGTAAACGCCCGACCTACATCGCAGAGACGTTGCCGAGCGTTGGCGGCCAGATCGTTTTTCCTCCTGGTTACCTTGCCGAAGTGTATCGGTACGTGCGCGCGGCCGGCGGAGTGTGCATCGCGGACGAAGTGCAAGTGGGGTTCGGCCGACTCGGCACACACTTTTGGGGATTCGAAACGCAGGGCGTCATTCCGGACATCGTAGTATTCGGCAAGCCGATCGGAAATTCATTTCCGTTGGCCGCCGTAGTCGCGACACGTGAAATCGCGGATTCGTTCAACAACGGCATGGAATTTTTCAGCACGTTTGGCGGCAATCCCGTTTCGTGCGCGGCGGGGCTGGCTGTTTTAGATGTTTTGCGTGACGAAGGGCTGCAGGAGAATGCGCTCCGGATAGGCCAGCTGCTGGTTCGTAAATTCCATGAACTGCAGCGGTGGCACCCGTTAATAGGCGATGTGCGGGGAGCAGGGCTGTTCCTCGGCCTCGACCTGGTGCTTTCGCAAACAACTCGGGAACCTGCGCCTAACCGCGCTTCATACGTGGTAAATCGGCTTCGCGAAGAGGGCATCCTCGCCGGCACGGACGGCCCGCATCACAACGTCATTAAATTGCGGCCGCCGCTGATCTTCTCCGAATCCGACGCCGAGTATTTTTGTGCGACGCTAGGACGTATCCTGCGGGAAGATCCCGCGCAGCCCGACTCGTGAAACTAAGCCTGTCTAGTGCTAAGAAATGGATTGCCGTTAGCACACGTCGTCCGACGCCGTACGGCACACAAATGCCGGACCGCCTCTCGCGCGAGCTGGCCGTGCGCGGCATTGTAATTTTCAGCGACTGGCCGGTGGCATTTTGCGCATTAAGGCGCCGTCGCCGTGGAAAGCCGGGCCATTGGTGTCCTCGCCGCGACCGATTGACGACGTGGTGGAAAACACCGGCTTGAACTCTTCCGGCGTTCTCGCTACGCTTTTTGATCTGGAGATGAAAGGCTTCGTCCGGCAGCTTTCGGGCAAGCTCTTCAGCATGGTCCTTTTCCAGCGAGGCCGCGCTTTATCTCGGGTATATGGGGTTAGCGGGTAGTCCATATCCAGGCTGACTCGAAGCAAAACTGCAAAAACTTTAATTTGCAAACTTGCTGAATCTAAAGGGTTTAAAGAAACACCGAAACGGCCTTTGAAACATTCCAGCCGCTTCCGGCATCTTCCTCTCCGTTAGCGAGAAGGGCACACGCCTCGCCGCGAGGCCTTCCTGCACAGAGAACCGGGGTTACAACTGCAACATGGCTCGTTCGCTCGTCATTGTCGAATCGCCCGCCAAGGCGAAAACGATTAACAAATATTTAGGAAGCAGCTACACCGTCAAAGCTTCCATCGGCCACGTCCTGGACCTGCCGAAAAAAACCATAGGTATCCGTCTGCCCGACGAACCCGAGCAGCAGAACGCCGCGCCCAAGAAAAAGACCCGCGCGAAGAAGGGTTCCAAAAAAGCCAAAGTCCGGCCGGTGCGCAAGCCGGTCACGCTTGACGACGACAAGATTTTCGAGCCGACCCTGCAGATTATTCACGGCAAAGCCAAAGTTCTGAACGACCTGCGCAAAGCCGCCAACTCTGCCGACACTGTATATCTGGCGGGCGATCCGGACCGCGAAGGGGAAGCCATCTCCGCGCACTTGGCGATGGTATTGTCCAAGCCGTCCAAATATCCCGAACAAGAAGCCAGTGCGCCTCGCTGGAAAAAGAAGAATGCCAAGCCCGAGGCGGAAGAAAAGGATAAGGACAAAGAAAAAGTCGAAAGTAAGAAAGAGATTCCGCCGACCGATCCGAAAAAGATTTTCCGCGTCACGTTCAACGAGATCACGCCCAAGGCCATTCGCGCCGCGTTCGATCATCCGCGCCAAGTGGATACCAATCTGGTGGATGCGCAGCAGGCGCGCCGCGTGCTCGACCGCATCGTGGGCTACAAAATTTCGCCGCTGCTGTGGAACAAAGTGCGCCGAGGACTTTCCGCGGGCCGCGTCCAGTCCGTCGCGTTGCGGCTCATCGTCGAACGCGAACAGGAAATCCGCGCTTTCATCCCGCAGGAATATTGGTCTATCCATGCGATGCTCGACGCCGGCGAGCCGCCGATTTTTGAAGCCAAGCTGGCCAAGTACAAAGGCGAAGACATCGAAATCAACAATCAGGAAGGCGCGGACGCCGTTCTCGCGGCCGTTCGCAAAGCCAAGTGGCAGGTTGCTTCCGTCACGCAAAGGGAAAAGAAGCGCAATCCGCCCCCGCCCTTTACTACTTCCAAGTTGCAGCAGGCTGCTTACAACCGCCTTCGCTACACAGCCAAGCGCACCATGGGCATCGCACAGCGCCTTTATGAGGGCGTCGAACTCGGCTCGGAAGGTTCCGTTGCGCTCATCACCTACATGCGTACGGATTCAGTCAACGTTTCTCAAGACGCGCTGGCGCAGGTGCGCGAGCTGATCCCCGAGCGCTTCGGTTCCAATTATTTGCCGGAAAAACCTAATTACTACAAATCGAAAAAAGACGCCCAGGAAGCGCACGAAGCCGTACGCCCAACCGATGTTTCGCGCACGCCAGAAGACGTCCGCAAGTATCTCGACGACGATCTTTTCAAGCTGTATCAGCTGATCTGGCAGCGCTTTGTCGCGTCGCAAATGCTCCCGGCGATCTTTGATCAGACTTCGATCGACATTTCCGCCGGCGATTACACCTTCCGCGCCACGGGTTCCGTACAAAAATTTGACGGCTATCTGCGCGTCTACCAGCTGCCCGCCGCCAACGCCGACCGCGATGATGACGAAAAAAGCGACGAGGGCGAAGGCAATGCGCTCCCGCGTGTCGGCGAAGGCCAGACGCTCAAGCTGGCTGAAATCCGCCCGGAACAGCATTTCACCGAGCCGCCGCCGCGCTACACTGAAGCGACGCTGGTCAAAGACCTCGAAGAAAAGGGCATTGGCCGTCCGTCCACCTACGCCTCAATCATCTCCACCATCGTCGAGCGCGAGTACGTGAAGAAAGACCAGGGCCGTTTCACGCCCACTATGCTCGGCGAACGCGTCAGCGGGCTCCTCGTTAAAAGTTTTGAGGATGTTTTCGACGTCACCTTTACTGCGCGACTCGAGGAAGAGCTGGACGAAATCGAAGAAGGCAAGCTGCATTGGCGCGAAGCCGTCAAGGAATTCTGGGAAAAATTTATCGTCGACCTCGACCGCGCCGACGAGGAGATGCTCTCCTACAAAGCCGGCATCCCGACGGGCAAAACTTGCGAAAAGTGCGGCAAGGGCGAACTCCTGGAACGCATCAGCCGGCACGGATTTTTCCTAGGTTGCTCGCGCTATCCTGAGTGCGATTTCATCCAGGATCTCTCACCGGAAGTTGCCGAAGGCGACGCCGAAAACACCACCGAGTATTGCGAAAACTGCGGCAAAGAAATGGCCGTAAAGCGCGGCCGCTTCGGCACCTTCCTCGCCTGCACCGGCTATCCGGATTGCAAAACCACGCGCCGCTTAGTCCAGGGCACGCGCATCGCTCTACAGCCCGACGAGCCGCTCGACGAAAAGTGCCCAACTTGCGGCGAGGGCCTGGTCAAAAAACACGGCCGCTACGGCGAGTTCATCGGCTGCACCGGCTATCCCAAGTGCAAGTACACGCGGCCCATCACGCTCGGCATCAAATGCCCCAAGTGCCACGAAGGCGAATTCGTCCGCCGTGGCAGCGTCGGTCGCGGCGGCCGCGCTCGCATCTTCTATGGCTGCTCGCGCTATCCTGATTGCGATTTCACCACGCCGTTCCAGCCTCTCGCCGAACCGTGCCCCAAGTGCGGCGCCGATTTTATCGTCGAGAAAAATTCTAAAATCGGCAAAGTCCGCGCTTGCATCAAAGAAGGCTGCGATTGGGAAAAGCTTGTGGATGAACCGGCCCTTACGCCGAAGCAAGAAGAAGTTGTTGCGCCGGTCGGCGCAAAATCCTAACCGTGCTTGACTGCTTTATTTGCTCACCGGCAATTCGTAAGTCTCGTCTGTGTACGCCTGCAGCGGCGTTCCCTCTTTAATATCTACGTTTTTGCCGTG
>DASSYL010000468.1:0-2886 GCA_035703315.1 Candidatus Acidiferrum sp.
AAGCAGCGCGAGTTGAACAGCAAGGCGCCGGCGTGCACCGCCTGGGGATCCTGTATTGCAGTGATGGCAGGCCGAGGCGGATTCTTATGTCCAAAGGGCGGCGACTTCAAGACGGCTTTGCCATCGAGCGCGAAAGTCAGAATGCGGCCCCAGCCCGGTTTGGCGGCACCAACTGCAGGCAAATTCATGAGCCCGGGAGCGCCGCCCCAGCCAGCCATGATCGTCACGTATTGCACTCCATCAATGGAATAGGTGACCGGTGCTGCCATGATGCCCGTGGCGGCGTCGAACCGCCAGACCTGCTCCCCGTCTGTCGCGCGGTAGGCGGCGAAAATACCGTCAGAGCGCCCTTGAAAAACCAGGTTGCCTCCAGTGGCCAGCACTCCCCCTCCGTCCAAGACGGGGTACTTTGCGTGCCACACAGCTTTCTTCGCGATCGGATCCCAGGCAAGTAGTTCGCCGGACGGCGCAGGCATGGAAGCCGCTTTTGCGAAAAGTGGTCCTTCATAGTTGCCGTCAATGCCGACGTTGTCGCGGTTCGGATCGTATTTCCAGTTCCTGTCCGGAACGTGCACCATCTGCGTGCCAACTCGAACCGGGAAGTAGACCAAGCTGGTGGCCGGGTGAAATGCCATCGGATTCCAGTTGTGCGCTCCGGTCGACTCGGGAGAGAGCAGCTTTGGATTGGCGTCTCCCACACCAGGAAATTCGATGGGCCGTCCCGTCTTAGGGTCCAAGCCGCTGGCCCAGGTGATGCCGCCAACGAAAGGAGCGCCGGAAAGGAACTCGCCCGTTTGGCGGTCGAGCACGTAGAAAAATCCGTTTTTGTTAGCTTGAAGCAGCACCTTGCGGAGCCTACCGCCGATGCTTAGATCGGCGTGCACGAGCGGTTGCGTCGCGTCGAAATCGAAGCTATCGCCGGGAGTAGTCTGAAAATACCACGCAAGTTCGCCAGTGCTCGCTTTCACCGCCAAAATGCAAGCCGTATAGAGACTGTCGCCTTCACCGCGAAGCGAGCGATACCACGTGGACGCGTTGCCAGTTCCAAAGAAGAGCAGATCGAGGTGCGGATCGTAGGTCATGCCTTCCCACGGCGAACCTCCGCCGCCGGCCTTCCACCACTGCTTGCCCTGCCACGTCTTCGCCGCATTTTCCATCGCCTTCGATTCAAACCCCTTGTTCGGATCCCCGGGCACAGTGTAGAAACGCCACACTTGCTTGCCGGTCTCCGCGTTGTAGGCCGTGATATAGCCGCGTACGCCATACTCCGAACCGGAGTTGCCGATGACGACCTTATCTCCCGCAATCGTCGGCGCGGCCGTGATGGAGTACGCCGCCTTGGCCGGATCCGTCGTTTGCGCGCTCCACACCGGACTTCCGGAGCGTTGGTCCAATGCAATAAGGCGGCCGTCAAGCGTTCCCACATAAATTTTGCCGTCGTGCAGCGCGACACCACGGTTCACGACATCGCAACAGAAAAAGTAAGCGCGCCCACGGGGAACCTTCGGATCGTACGTCCATTTCAATTTTCCCGTTCGTGCGTCGAACGCAAAAACAACGCTCCACGACCCGGTCGTGTAGATGACGCCATCCGCAACGATCGGCGTAGCTTCCAGTCCCCGCGACGTCCCGACTTCCTGGCTCCATACCAGGCCAAGCCGGGAAACACTTTGCTCGTTGATTTGATTGAGCGGACTGAACCGCTGATTGGTTTGCGAGCCCCCGTGAAGGGGCCAATCCTCTTCGCCGACGGCCGGGATCGAGATCAAAAGAATAGCGCTGAACATAAGGAACCGTTTCGGCATGGGTGCTGGGGCTTTCTTTATGGAATTTGAGAAAGCATATCAGAGGTTGGCGCCGTCGCCCTGTGGCTTTCGGGTTTCGAACGATGGCCCTCCTAAGAGGATGACGGGGAACGGCCTCGGACAAATGGCTCGCCCTTCCCGGGTGATGTGACTGACAAACCCACCCGCTAAGACTTCAATCAAAATAAAGAGCGCGCTCGATCCATCGAGCGCGCTCTTTTCCCTCAGGTTGATCTGACTGCCATTTCTGCCAGTTACTGCCGTCCCGCCGCCCGCGTCCGGTCCTTCGCGCTCACCGAGCTCTCACTCGTGGACGCGATGTCTTCTCCTCCCGTCGCTTTCAGCGTGTGTTTCGCTCGGTCAATTTCATCCGAAGTCGCGCAGTGCACCGACAACAGAATTCCGCCTTTCTGCAGAATTCCCTCGTATCGTTTCGCTTCATATTCCGGAATGCCCGCGCCGATGAGCGCGCCCGCGAAGCCTCCCACCGCTCCGCCCG
Organism: Candidatus Acidiferrum sp.; assembly: GCA_035703315.1. Lineage (GTDB taxonomy): Bacteria > Acidobacteriota > Terriglobia > Acidiferrales > UBA7541 > Acidiferrum. The sequence goes on from DASSYL010000468.1 coordinate 2,305, forward strand.
CTCCGATTCCCGCCAGTGTAGCCATAATCGGTCCAGCCGCAATCAGCGGGCCTACTCCGGGAATCGCCAGCGCTCCGATTCCCGCCAATAGTCCCAACGCACCGCCAAGCACCGCGCCCGTTCCGGCGCCGGCTGTCGCTCCTTCGGGGGCTTTGGTGTTCTTTTCCGTTCCGATTTCCCGATCACCCAGGTTCTCCGGCAACAACACAGAAATGTCCGCCGCTGCGAACCCGGCGTTCATCAAACCGCTGACTGCCTTTTCCGCCGTGGACCTATTCGAATAAATTGCAAATACCGAAGTCTTCTTGTTGGTCATACCTGCTCCTTGCTTTCTTGAATTAAATGCTGCGAAAGAAATGACGCAAAACTGATTGCGCGGAAGCTACAACTCCCTCGTCGCCAAACGCGGTGGCTACGATTTATGGTTGCGACTTGGGCGGAGCCACGTCCATTTGGTCCATTACATTGCCCTCACCCGCAATTCCGGCTGCTTTGCCGATGAGTGCTGTTTTTTCTTCGTCCGACCTTACCGGTCCCTTCAGCGTCACTTTGCCGTCCCGCGCCAGGATCTTCACGTTGTGC
>DASSYL010000557.1:0-9041 GCA_035703315.1 Candidatus Acidiferrum sp.
TAGCCTTGGCCGAAAATTCGCAACGAGACGGAGTAACCGATGAAGATCATTCTGAGCAGCATGCTGGCTCTGGCCATTGCGGGTTCGCCGCTTCCGACGCAGGAACCGGACCCCAAGGAAAAACCCAAACAAGAAGAGCCCAAAAAGCAGCCGGAACCGAAACCGAAGCAGCAGCCCGACGAAAAGCCGAAGCCGAAACCGAAGCAGGAACCGGCGTCGCCACCCGCGCAGCCGAAGCCGGACGAAAAACAACAGCAACAGGATGAGAAAGAACGGCAAAAACAACAGAGAGAAGAGGCGAAAAGAGAGAAAAGCCGGCCGCCACAAGAACAAAGTACAAAACCGGATAATCGCAAACAATCCTCGGCACAAGGAAAAGGCCGGCGGATTCCGCCGGAAAAATTCCGAGCCAGCTTTGGACGCGAGCATCACTTTCGCGTAGCGCGGCGAGACGACCGGCGATTCCAATACAGTGGCTACTGGTTTGAAGCGGTGGAAGTGTGGCCGGCCGGATGGTCGTTTGACGATGACTGCTACATTGAAGAGGACGGGGACGACTACTACCTGGTGGACATTGTACATCCGGAAATCCGGGTGCTTGTAATTGTGGTGAGCGCTTAAGAGGCTGAAGAAGCGGCGGGCGAAATTTCGTCCGCCGTTGTTCTTTTTCGCTTTTATTTGGCGACGGGCTTGTGCTGCGCTGTTCTGGCTTCGGGGCTGCGCGGAGTCCAATCTTCGGGAGGAAAAGCGACGCGCCAGAACTGTGGCCTGGGCGCGGAAAATTCGAGGCCAATTTCGGCTTTTTCGCCGCGAACCGGACCGAGAAAAACTACGTGGCATTCCTGCTCGTCTTTGGTGCGGTGGTTGTGGAGTTTCAGCAGGCTACCGCTGGTGATGCGGGCGTGAAGCAGGACCAACGCGCCGTGCGCGTTGATGGCCAGCGTCTGTGTGTCTTCACGAAAATACTTGCCCTGCGCGTCGTTACCGGACACCTGAACGCCGACTTGCATCAAGACACGCTGGCTGCGCCGGCGGACACCTACATTGGGTGGGTTTTGCAGTGGTTGGGACATTGAGGGTTTCGCTTGCCTTTCAATTCACTATAGCGCAAGGAAAGGAGGAATGGAGCGCGGAGGCGAGAAAGGGTAAACACTCGGAAGGCCCGGTAAGGTAGACGTTGTGAAAACGGCGTCGAGCCCGCCGCTCCCAAAAACCAACGCCATTCTGGAGAATAGCGGTCCGGGTGTCAGGAGCGCTTTTCGATGGGGACGTAGTCGCGGGTGTCGCAGCCGAGGTAGACCTGACGCGGGCGGGCGATTTTTTGTTCCGGGTCGAGGAGCATTTCCTGCCACTGGGCAATCCACCCGGAAGTACGCGGAATGGCGAAGAGTACCGGGAACATGGTCATCGGGAAGCCCATGGACTGATAGATGAGACCGGTGTAGAAGTCCACGTTGGGGTAGAGCTTGCGCTTTACGAAATATTCGTCTTCGAGAGCGATACGTTCGCATTCGAGGGCAATTTCGAGCAGCGGATTTTTGCCCATCAATTCGAAGACTTCATAAGCGACGCGCTTGATGATGCGGGCGCGCGGGTCGTAATTCTTGTAGATGCGGTGGCCGAAGCCCATGAGTTTAACTTCGCCGGTTTTGACGCGCTTGATGAAGTCGGGGACTTTCTGCACCGTGCCGATTTCCAGCAACATACGGAGGACTTCTTCGTTGGCGCCTCCGTGGAGCGGGCCGTAGAGCGCGGCGATCGCGGCCGCAGTGGCGGAGTAAGGATCGACATGCGAGCTGCCGACGCCGCGGATGACGTTGGCCGAGCAGTTTTGTTCGTGGTCGGCGTGCAGAATGAAGAGAACGTCGAGTGCGCGTTCGAGCGTAGGATTGGGTCGATAGCGCGTTTCCGTGGTGCGGAAGAGCATGTTCAGGAAGTTGCCGGGATAGCTCAATTCGTTATCGGGATAGACGAACGGCATGCCCAGCGTGTGGCGGTAGGCAAACGCCGCGATAGTGGGCATTTTGCCGATCAGGCGATAGGTCTGCTTACGGCGCGACTCTTCGTTCAGGATGTCTTTGGCGTCGTGATAGAAAGTGGAGAGCGCGGCGATAGTGGAAATCATCATGCCCATGGGATGGGCGTCGTAGTGAAAGCCGTCGAGAAATTTCTTGATGCTTTCGTGGATGAAAGTGTGATGGCTGATGTGCCAGGTCCAGTCTTTCAGTTGCGCTTCAGTGGGAAGCTCGCCGTGTAAAAGAAGGTAGGCGGTTTCGAGGTAGGTGCTTTTTTCGGCCAGCTCTTCGATGGGATAGCCGCGATAGCGCAGGATGCCTTTGTCGCCGTCAATATAAGTGATGCGAGAGATGCAGGCGGCGGTGTTGGTGTAGGCGGGATCGTAACTCATCATGCCGAAATCGCTGGCGTCGGTTTTGATCTGGCGGAGGTCCACGGCGCGGATGGTGCCGTTGGTGATGGGGACGTCATAGCTCTTGCCGGTGCGATTGTCGGTGATGGTGAGCGTCTCGCGGGACTTCGAAGCAGTGTCGGATTTGGTGGCGCCGGCGGTGGTAGTCAGGGAATCCATCGAACAAACCTCGCAAACTCTCAATGTACACCAAAAGGAGGGGATAGGCGAAAGGAACGAGGAGGAGAAGAAGGAGTTCGGCCGTGGATATAAGAAAAGAAAGGGGTTAACAGCGGGCGAACGGCTGATGATGCACCTCTTGACAATAGTCGTTATAACGAGTATTATCATCGCGAAATGATGAAGGGGCCAGTCAGGAGGGCAGCATGATCAGCATTCGCAAAAGCAACGACCGCGGGCACGCCGACCACGGGTGGCTCGATACGCGGTTTACATTTTCCTTCGCGGACTACTATGACCCGAAGCACGTGCAATTTCGCACGCTGCGGGTCATGAACGATGACCGCATCGCCGGCGGAGGGGGATTTCCCACGCATCCGCACCGCGACATGGAAATCGTGACCTATGTTCTGGAAGGCGCGCTGGCGCACCAGGACAGCATGGGCAACGGCTCGACCATCAAACCGGGGGACGTGCAGTACATGAGCGCCGGTACGGGCGTTGCGCACTCGGAATTCAACGCGTCGAAAACGGAGCCGGTGCACCTGTATCAGATATGGATGTTTCCGGACCAGACCGGCCACCAGCCGGCGTACGACCAGAAGAATTTTTCGCAGGCGGAAAAGCGCGGCAAGCTGCGGCTGGTGGTTTCGCCGGACGGGCGAGACGGTTCGGTGAAAATCCGGCAGGACAACGAGCTCTACGCGACAGTGCTTGGCCCGGGCGAAAGCGTGAAGCATGCGCTGAAGCCGGAGCGACACGCATACGTTCAAGTGGCGCGCGGCAGCGTGACCTTGAATGGAACGGCGCTGGAGGTCGGCGACGGCGCGGAGATTTCGGCGGAGAAAACGCTGGAACTGAAGGGTGTGAAGGACGCGGAAGTGCTGGTGTTCGACCTGGCATAAGTTGCTGGTCGAAAACGGAACATAACGAAGGGTGGCCGCGTCTTCCGGAATGGCAGCCGCGGCTTTTTCTTCTGCCTTGGCGCGTTTAGATAGTCGGTCGCCGCCAGACTGGTGCCGAGAAGAGTAGACCTACTGCGAGCGCGATGAGCAGCGCGAGCAGCGACGGCGTGAAAGGCATCTTCGCGGCCATCAGGTACAGGATGCCGACAGCGAGGAGCACGCGGATACGGATCGCACTCAGCAAGATTGGGTCGGTCAGGCGGGCACGAAGCTCCGGGGAAACAGGCTCGTTCAGCGAAGGCAGCGTTTTGCGGATTTTGTTCATGCGCGGAAGGATCAGCGCGAATCCGAGCACAAGCGCCACGCCGATTGCCAGGAGCGACGCCGGAATCCAGCCCTGCTTCATTGCACCAGAAAGTTGCGCCAGGTAGCCCCCGGAGAGAAGCAGAACGGCGATGCCGATTCCGGACAGCGGCGGCGAGACCTTGAAGACGCGCAGCCACGCGCGAACCTGTTCCGTCGATGAGGCGCCGCGGAACAAAGAAGACGCGGTCCATTCAATCCCCTGGCCGATGAAGAGTGCGACCGCTCCGAGCAGGTGCGCGTATAGGACGACGGTGAAGATAGTCATGGAATCCCCAAAGTGAAATAGTCGGGCTTACCTGTGGATTACGCGCTGACAGGAATGATTGTTACAAATACCCGCGGGCGCGAATCCAAAGCAGGGCCGGAGTGTTGCGCTCGCCGCCCCCGGCTCAGCCGCGCTTGCGCTGGAATTCGCGCATGAAGCTGACCAGCGCTTCGACCGACGACGGCTCGACGGCATTGTAGAGCGAAACGCGCATACCGCCGACGGACCTATGCCCCGGCGTGCCCACCAGTCCGCCGGCAGCGGCCTGTTTGCCGAATTCTTTTTCAGCGGCTTCGTCGGGATGCGTGGCGGCGGATTGCCTGTTCGCTCCTGCGACGCGAAAAACGATGTTCATCAATGAACGAGAATCCTTTTCCACCGGGCAATGATAAAAGCCGTTGCTTGAATCGACCGCGTCGTAGAGCAGCTTGGCTTTCGTTTCGTTGCGCTTCTGAACTCCTGCCAGGCCGCCTTGCGCTTCGATCCATTCCATCATCAGGCCAACGACGTAGACTGCGAACGTGGGCGGCGTGTGGTAGAGCGACTTTTCCTTGATGTGCGTGCGGTACTGGAAAATCGTGGGCAGATTCTTGTCGGCTCGCTCGGCAAGGTCTTTGCGAATGATGACGACGGTCGCGCCGGAGGGCCCAAGATTTTTCTGCGCGCCGGCGAAGATGAGGCCGAACTTTCTGACGTCGAGGGCACGCGAAGCGATGTCGGAAGACATGTCGGCGACAAGCGGAGCGTCGCCCGGGTCCGGCAACCAATGATATTGCGTGCCTTCGATCGTATTGTTCGTGCAAAGATAGACGTAGGAAGCGTCGGCGCCGAGCGTGATTTCATCCTTGCGGGGCACACGCGTGTTTTTCACTGATTCGGTGTTGGCCGCAACGCGATGCGCGGTACCTTTTTTCAATTCGGTCAGCGCTTTCGCGGTCCACGTTCCCGTATGCAGGATGTCCACCGGCTTGCCGGGCAGACACAGATTCATCGGCACCAGCGTGAATTGCGTGCTGCCGCCGCCCTGCAGAAAAATTACCGCGTAATCGTCCGGAATCGCCAGATGTTTGCGCAGGCCGGCTTCGGCGGCGGCGTTAATGCTTTCAAATTCGGGCGAGCGGTGGCTCATCTCCATAACGGACATGCCGGAGCCGCGCCAGTCGAGCAGTTCTTCGCGAATGCGTTCGAGGACGGAAAGCGGAAGGGCGCTGGGGCCGGCGTTGAAATTGTGGACACGGTGGAGTGCAGCGGTGGTAGTACTCGACACGATCAAAATTCCTTTCTGTGACGGCCTCGCGCCAATCAAAGCGGCGCGTCCTAGGCGGACTTCGCCCCTGCCGCCAGCCCTTCAGAATAACATGGCGCTGCGCGGCTCATTGGATTGCGCTAACCTTCCCGCATCAGCCGGAGTAGAATCCCACCGGGAGAATTTTGGGTCATGAATCGCAGAGAATGGATAGAGGCGAGTGGAGCGGCGGCGCTGGGCGCGCTGAGTGCTCCTTACGTGCGAGCTTTTTCACGGTCGGAGGCAAAGTTGAACTGCGTGTTTCAGCTTTCCGTGATCACCGATGAAATTTCGCAGGACTTCGGCCATGCGGTGGAAGTCGCCGCGAAGGAATTCGGCGTCGGCATGGTCGAACTGCGGGGATTGTGGAACAAGAACATCGTCAACCTAGACGCCAAGGAAGTCGCGGATGCGCAAAGCTTGCTCAAGAAGTACGACCTGAAAGTGACGGACATTGCCAGTCCGCTCTTCAAGGTGGATTGGCCGGGCGCGCCGAAGTCCAAATACAGCCCGAAAGGCACTTCCTACGGCGCGAGTTTTTCCTTTGAGCAGCAGGATGAAGTGCTGGAGCGCGCGGCGAACATGGCCCAGGCCTTCGGCACCAACCGCATACGGCTCTTCGATTTCTGGCGACTGGAAGACGACAAGCCATTTCGCCAAGATATGGACGAAAAACTGCGTGAAATTTCCGGCAAAGCCGCCAAACAAAGCATGATCCTGATTCTGGAAAACGAATACGAGTGCAATACCGCGACGAGTCCGGAGGCTGCGCGGACGCTGGCCGCAGTGCAGAACAAAAATTTCTTTTTGAACTGGGACCCCGGCAACGCCGCGCGTCTGGGCGACAAAGCGTTCCCCGAAGGCTACGCGCTGCTGCCCAAAGACCGCATCGGTCATATGCACTTGAAAGACGTAAAGCGCAAGCCGGACGGCGAATACGATTGGGAGTGCATGGGCCGCGGAATCATTGATTATGAAGCGCAATTCCGCGCCATGATGCGCGACGGCTATCGCGGCACCATGAGCCTTGAGACGCACTGGAACGGCGCCGGTAACATGGAGGAATCTTCGCGCCAGGCCATGGCCGCCACCAAGGAATTGCTGCGCAAAGCGGGGGCGCTAAAATGAGCGCGAACGAAACCAAGGGCGGCACGGATACTTCACGTCGGACGTTTCTAAAATTTACAGGAGCTGGTATAGCGCTGAATTCGAGCGCGGCCAGCTATGCGAAAATTCTTGGCGCCAATGATCGGGTTCGCGTCGGCTTGTGCGGTTTCTCTGAACGTTTTCGTGACGCGTTGCTTCCCGCGTATCACCAGCACGCGGCGGAATTGAACTTTGAATTCGCCGGTCTCAGCGACATCTGGAAAATCCGTCGCGAGGAAGGCGTGGCGCACGTGAAGGCAGTCACGGGAAACGACGTCACACCGGCGCGCAACAACGCGGAGTTGCTCGGCCGCAAAGATATTGACGCGGTGTTTGTTGCAACCTCCGACTTCCAACACGCGCAGCATGGCGTGGCCGCTGTGCGTGCCGGCAAAGACGCGTACGTCGAAAAGCCGCTCGCCAATACCATCAGCGACGCGAACGACATTCGCGCCGCCGTGAAAGAAACCGGACGCATCGTGCAGATCGGCACACAACGCCGCAGCGCGGAAAATTACCAGCGCGCGAAGGAATTTATCGGCTCCGGTGGATTCGGCGACATCGTCGCTGTGGAGATGACTTGGGACGTCAACCAGCCGGGCCGTTGGCGCAGGCCGCCGCTCGTTGAAAAACTCCGCGAAGAGGACACCGACTGGAAGCTGTGGCTCGGCAACCGGCCCTTTGAAAAATTCGATCCGCGCAAATATGTGGAGTTCCGTTTGTTCTGGCCGTACTCGTCGGGAATTCCGGATCAATGGATGGTCCATCAGATTGATACCGTGCACTGGTTCACTGGATTGCCGCATCCGCGCAGCGTCGTCGCCAACGGCGGAATTTATCTTTGGAAAGACGGCCGCAAAAATTGGGACACCGTGACGGCCGTGTTTGACTATGGCCCGCTCAATGATTCATCGAAAGGATTTCAGGTCGTTTACTCGTCGCGGCAAACCAACTCCGCGGGCGACGTAAAAGAGTTGTACCGCTCGAACGCCGGCACGCTCGACCTCGACAAGAATCTGATCAGCGGCGACGGCGGCCTCGAAGAGGAATACGCCAAAGCCATGGGCATGAAAGCGAATCGGCTGGAGACTCGGCCGCTGGTGGAAAAAGCTGCTGCCACGGAAACCGGCTCGCATGCGGGCGTGGACCAGGCTACCAGTGCCAACGTGCGGAACTGGATGGAATGCGTGCGCAGCCGCAAAACGCCCAACGCGCACATCGAAGCGGGCTACAGCCATTCGGTCGCGTTGTGCATGACCATTGCCGCGATTCAGTCCGGCGAACGCGTCACGTTCGACGAAGCGAAGCAGCAAGTAATGGCCGGCGGCACTCCTTGGCCGCGCGGTTCACACTAGGTTCGCAAATCCGTCATTCCGAGCTTGCCCGCCTAGGCAGGCGCGAAGAATCTCTCTTTCCCTCTAGCTGAGCAGCGCAAACTCCACGCGTCGCCGCATCGGATCGATCCGCTCCGCGCGCACCTTCACTCGATCGCCCAATCCCCACGACCTCGGCTTCGCTTTTGCAGCGCCGCGACCGCCGCGCGAACGTTCCGCACCGCCCAGCGCCACAATCGCGTGATCGCGTTCCCGATACACGCAACGCGCACCGGCGGCATCTTCCAGTGCGCCGATGGGCAACAACCCTTCCACAAACACTTCCAGCAGTTCCACGAAGCAGCCGTACTTTTGTACCGAAATAATCAGCCCTTCGTATTCGTCACCCACATGCTGCTCCATGAACTGCGCCGTCTTCCAGTCTTTCAACTCTCGTTCGGCAGACGCTGCGCGCCGCTCCGCCTCGGAAGTTTCCGTCGCCAGCTCTTCCAGTTGCTTCACGCCGTAGACCACCGCTTCCGCGTGTGGCGCCGGACGCGGGTCCACCGGCGTCCCTTGATGCGGATGCGCCAGCGCCCACTTCAGCGTGCGATGCACCACCAAATCGGGATAGCGCCGAATCGGGGAAGTGAAGTGCGCGTACTCGTCAAAGCCCAGTGCAAAATGCCCCAGTGGATCCGCCGCATAACGCGCTTGCTTCAGCGAACGCAACATTAAATAGGACACAATGCGTTCTTCCGGCTTGCCCGCCAGTTTTCTCAGCAGCCGCTGATAATGTTGCGGCGTGATGCTGATCTCCTGGTTGCCCGGCAGTTGAATGCGCATCCCCCGTTCGCGTCCATGTCCATACGAATCCGGACGGCCTTTTTTCGCCGGAGCCGGCATGCGTCCATGCAGCACCGCAACTTCGCGCTGGTGCAAATCCGCCACGCCCAACGTGTAGCCAAAGGCCTTGGCCATGTCCTCGAACTCCAAAACTTTTTTCGCGTCGGGCTTTTCGTGAACGCGATGCAGCGTAGCCAGCCCGCGCCGCAGCAGATACTCCGCTACCGCGCGGTTCGCCGCCAGCATGAATTCCTCAATCAAGCGATGCGCAATGTTGCGTTCGCTGCGCGTGATATTGATCATGCGCTGCTCGTCATCGAATTCGATC
>DASSYL010000043.1:0-6912 GCA_035703315.1 Candidatus Acidiferrum sp.
GTATTTCTTGTTCCGGTCTGGAGAAACCCGATGCGCTGGTGCTGCGCGAGCGATGCGAGAAGGGCCTGCGCCACAACCTGATCGGAAATGTCGCTGGCACCATGGGACTTTGAACCTTTGGATTGAGATTTTCGAAGTCTCACACCAGAATGTCCACTTTCCCAGCAAACTCAGAGGGCGGCGAAAATTTGTGCCGTACTTTGTGGCTCAGTTCCTCGGCATTGACGACAAGAATGGAATTCACGCTTGCAAATGATTGGGCATCGCATTCACAACCGCCGTAGCATCCTGATTAGAAGCCGGGAAATGGGGTTAGTGGAAGAATCTGAGGAACTTGAAAAGCTTGCGTCGCTCGCGAAACATGGACGGTACAAGAAATCGATTATCGAGGATGCGAGACTGAAATGGAGAAAAAGCCATTGCAGGTAAAGAGATCCGCATCGTCATGAGCCGTAGCATCGGATCACTGCCTAGTATCTCGCGAGGACGGCTGGCCGGCTTTCATCGAAGCTTTCACCTTCAAGTTTCGCATCAGGCGTAACAAGGAATTCGGGTGGATTCCCAAGGTTTTCGCGGCTTCGACGTAGCTGCCGTTGGCTTGCTGCAGCGCCTGCAGAATGGTTTGGCGCTTGTTCTGCTTCACCGAATCGAGATAGTTTGCAGGTTCGTCTGCGGATTCGTCCGAGGATGGCGGCCCGGCTTCCAGGACGGTTTCCGGGAGGTCTTCCGGCAAGATGGAATCGCTGGCGCCCAGCACCACGGCGCGCTCGATCGCATTTTCCAGTTCCCGCACATTGCCCGGCCAATCATATTTGACCAGGCAGACCTTAGCTTCTTCCGAAAGCCCCTTAATCCTAGTATTGCACTTGCGACTGGCCTTGGTGAGAAAGTGTTCCGCAAGCTGCGGCATGTCCTCAGTGCGGTCGCGCAAGGCCGGCAAGATCAGCGTTCCCACGTTCAGGCGGTAGTACAAGTCTTTGCGAAACTCGCCATCGGCAACTGCCTCGATCAGTTTCTTATTGGTGGCTGCGATCACTCGCACGTCCAGAGGAATAGCGCGGGTTCCGCCTACGCGTTCAAATTCGCGTTCCTGTAAAACGCGCAGAAGTTTTGCCTGCAGCTCAAGAGCGAGTTCGCTGACTTCATCCAGAAACAGCGTTCCGCCCTCGGCCATTTCGATGCGGCCTTTTTTCTGCGTGGCAGCCCCGGTGAAGGCGCCTTTTTCGTGTCCGAATAATTCGCTTTCCAGCAGGTTTTCTGCAATCGCCGCACAGTTAATTGCCACAAAGGAATTCTCCGAGCGCGCGCTGTTGCGATGAATCGCCCGAGCTACTAGTTCCTTTCCGGTGCCGCTTTCGCCCTCGATTAACACGGTCGCATCCGTGGGCGCCACTCGACGCACGAATTCGAAGACATTCTTCATCCGAGGGCTGGCGCCCACCATGTTGTATTCGAGGTTCGCTTCAGCGCGCAGCGAGCGATTTTCGTTGCTGATTCGTTCCCAGTGGCACAAGTTCTGCAGGGCCAAAGCGGCAATCGAGCCTACCGCGGAGAGCATCTGGAGATGGGTCTGGTCGAACGGTCCAGCGGGCGGACCACCGGATCGCTCAACCGCGGCATGCAAATAAATGGCGCCCAGGACTTTTTCCGTCATCATCGGAACGCATAGCACCGAGCCGGGGCGTTCTGGTGTTTTAGCAAATGCTGTGTCCAGGGACTCGAGCAAGGCGGCCTTAGTCGTAAAAACACGCCGCAACAGCGACTCGTCGACCGGCACGGGATGCTCCGGCCCGAGCACTCGGTCCCAGGTGGCAGTGGATTGAACGCCACCCTGCTTGTCGAAATAGACGACCGCTCCGCGCTCGGCAGGAAACACATCGAAGAGAAAGCCGAGCAGCTGCCATTGCAATGAATCGCGGTCACGAATTCCACCGACTGCCGTAGCAATCTTCAACAAAGATTGCAGGTAATGGTTCAGGTCGGGAGTACCCGGGAGTTGCGCGAATATTTTTTCCAGGCGGCTGGTGGCCTGGTGTTCGCGCCGGAAAGAAGCCACGGAGTCATCGAGCCGGGCGGTGTCCTCCACGGCGGGACGGTACTCGCTCCAGGCAACAGAGTTCTCCGCCTCACTGAGGAACATCAATTCCGATGAGCCAACCGAAAGTTGATCACCGTGGGTCAGCGGCTGTTCCTCCACCGGGACGCCGTTGACGCGTGTTCCGTTGCGGCTGCTGGCGTCGCGCACAGTGCACTTCGCGCCATGGCGGACGAGGACGCAGTGGCGGCGCGAGAGCGAAGCGTCCGCCGAACACAATTGGTTTGTTGCATCCCGCCCAATCGAAATCTCGCCTTCAGGCAAGGCGCACAGAGTTCCTTGGAGCGGGCCGGCGATGCCGAGTAGGCGAGGATTCATAAGCCATCTTTCTTACTGTGGTTTATCACATTTTGTTGGTTCCGGGGGCGGCGGCTTGCGCGATTAACCGTTCGGCGGGTTTCCGCTAACCGAGGAGTTAGCGCGGCCGAACCTCGAAGCGCTTCTCGGGCGGGCGGCGTATGGCGTGCTCATCGTAACTGGCGTGTTTTCAGCGGACGTGTTGACTAATAGCTGTAGCTTCTGACGCTTGCGACCATGGCAGTTGAACTGCATTCCCTCTCTGCGTCCCTGGTTATCAAAACCACCGACATCAGAACGACGAAAGCAGCAAAGCCACCAGCCAGGATGTTGGGCCGGCCTTCTCTTCGCCGTTTTTAGAGGAGGTTCTATGAATCGCATTCGCACTGCTCTTCTTGGTTTGGGGTTGTTATTCGCGGTCTCCGGCGTTCAGGCGCAAGAAAACGGCGTGAAAGCCAACATTCCCTTCGACTTCGTGGTTGGGAATCAGGTTCTGCCGGCTGGCGAATATTTGGTGACACCGCAAGGATCAACCAACCAAGCAATCATGATTCGTTCAACGGACAGGAAGACCGCAATGATCTCAACGGCGTTCAGCTGCTCGTCCGGTAGCCCGTCGGACCAGACGAAGTTGGTTTTCCATACGTTGGGCGGCCGCTATTTCTTGTCGCAGATTTGGGCGCAGGGTTATAGCCAGGGCCACGAACTCCGCAAATCCAACGCTGAAGTCGAAATGGCCAAGAACCAGAAAGCCACCGGGGAGTTCGTTCTCGCAGCCAGATCCACTCGCTGAACCGTCCGGCAGCCGAGCTGCTCTTGCCGACCAGGCCGGCTTCGCCCCCGGCCCCCTGACGAAGGCACGTTCCCTAGGCGCAGTGCGCTTTTGGAGCGTGCCTTTTCTTTTTTTTTTGCGACGTTGTGCTTCAGTTGAGCAGGTATGTCTGCGGTGCTATTCTGCCGATATGGCGGATCCTGCCATCTCTCCGCCGGAGGCGGCACCAGCCCCGGTGCTCGATCATTCGCGGCGTCAATTAGAAGCCCTGCTGGACGTCAGCGAAATCATCGCGCAGCACCGCGATTTGAATACGCTATTTCACGAACTGGCCAGCCGGCTGCATTCAGTGGTGGATTCGGATTTTTTGACGCTGGTGCTGCACGATCCGGAAAAAAACGTGATGCGGCTGCACGTGCTGGAAAGCCGCGTACACACGGAAAAGACCATTGGGTTCGAACATGCTGTGGACACCAGCCCCTCTGGCTGGGTATGGAAAACGCAGCAGCCGTTCATCGTGGAAGACGTTCTAACCGAGACGCGCTTCAAGGAATTCCTGGGCAAGCTGAAGGATGAGGGAGTTCGTTCGTTTGCGGCCCTTCCGCTAACCACGGCGCAGCGCCGGTTGGGCGCGATGGGATTCGGGCGGCTGCGGCCGCAGGCGATTCCCGATTCCGACATTCAGTTCATGCAGCGGGTGGCTGCGCAAGTCGCAGTTGCTGTGGACAACGCGCTGAACTTTGAATCTTCGCAAGCCTATCAACGCCAGCTCGCGGAACAACGCGACCGCTTGCAGGTGCTACTGGACATCAACAACGTGCTGATGACCAGCCGCGAGTTGAGCGAACTGTTTCGCGGAATCGTTTCCGCGCTGTCGCGCGTGCTGCACCACGATTACACCAGCCTGGCGCTGCTGGATCCCGCCACCAATCTTTTGAAGGTGCAGGCGCTTGATCTGGACGGGTCGAACGCGCTGAATTCTTCCGGAAAAGAAATCACTGTTGCGCTCGATCAATCTCCGGCCGGCCGCTGCATTCTGACCAAACAGCCGGTCGTTTTCCATGGCACGGAACTCGACCAGTTTCCGGCGGAGATTGTGCGCATCCTGCGCGACAAGGGGGTACTGTCCGCTTGTTGCGTGCCCTTGATCACCAAAGGCCGCGCCTTCGGCACATTGAATCTCGCCAGCCGGCGTCTGGACGCCTTTTCCGAAGCCGACGCGGAACTGCTCAATCGGGTGGCCGCGCAGGTGGCCATCGCTGTCGAAAATGCCTTGGCGTTCAAAGAAATCGACTCACTGAAAGACAAGTTGGCAGTGGAAAAACTGTATCTGGAAGAGGAGATCCGCAGCGAGCTGAATTTCGAGGAGATTGTCGGCGAGAGTCCGATCATCAAACGCGCGCTGGCGCAGGTGGAACTGGCGGCGCCGGCGAACACTACAGTGTTGGTGTTGGGTGAAACTGGCACAGGAAAAGAGTTGATCGCGCGTGCGATACACAATTTAAGCCCGCGGCGCGAGCGCACTTTTGTGAAAGTGAACTGCGCGGCGATTCCTTCCGGACTGCTGGAAAGCGAGCTTTTTGGACACGAACGCGGAGCATTTACCGGGGCGGTCAGCCAAAAGGTAGGGCGCTTCGAATTGGCCGATCGCGGCACTATTTTTCTGGACGAAGTCGGCGATATTCCGCTGGAGCTGCAACCGAAACTGCTGCGGGTGCTGCAGGAGCAGGAGTTCGAACGGCTGGGCGCGACGCGCACGATTCGCGTGGACGTGCGCGTGGTCGCCGCGACCAACGCGGATTTGAGCCGCCTCGTTGCGGACCGCTCTTTCCGTAGCGATCTCTATTACCGACTGAACGTTTTCCCGATCCAGATTCCGGCGCTGCGCGATCGGCGCGAGGATATTCCGTTGTTGGTGCGCTATTTTGTGCAGAAATTCAGCCGGCGCATGAACAAGACTGTTTTATACGTCCCCGCCGAGGCGATGGACGCACTGGTTTCCTATGCGTGGCCGGGAAATATCCGCGAACTGGAAAACTTGATCGAACGGGCGGTGCTGCTGTCTCCCGCAAAAGATTTGCGCGTACCGCTGTCGGAGCTGCGCAATGCGCAGGCACCTCAGGCCGCAGAACAAGCAGCACCAGCCTCGCTGGTTACGGCGTCCATTTCCACTTTGGAAGAGATGGAGCGGCAGCACATCTTGCGCGCGCTGCGGCAAACGGAGTGGCGCATTGCAGGAGCGCGCGGCGCGGCGAACATTCTTGGCATGAAGCGGACTACGCTGCAGGCGCGGATGCGCAAGCTGGGCATTCGGCGGCCGATCTGAGCAACGCTGATCTGAAAAATCAGGGATTCATTTCAATTCATCATTCAGCAGTTTTGCCAGCCGCGCACCCGCCAGCGCTACTCGCTGCTTCGCCAATTTTCCCGCCGACTTCTTGTACTCGATTGTGAGTGTGTATGGTCCGTTGCCCGGCCCAACGGGCGGCGCGTACACGACCTGTTGCGCTTCTTGAAAACTTTCAGCGATCCAGTCTTTTTCGTCGGTCTTGGCAACCAACGCGCCTGGTGGCTTGGGCAGTTTGCGCGCACCCTTGACGACGGTTTTCAAATCGTTCTGCGTGCCGAGCAGATCGTCCCAGAAAAAGTGCAGCTCGCATTTGGCGCAGTCGAGCTTCACCAGATTTCCTCCGGCGTCTCCATCGGGATCGGGCTGGCTCACGCGCGTCGAAGCATGGAGCGGCTGATGAATGTCGCCGACAATATGTAGGAGCCAGACGAGATCATAGGACTTCAATTCATCGGGGCTCGAGGAAGCGAGGACATTGCGAAAAAGCGCGATGCGCTCCTGCGCGTTGGGTGTTGGAATCGGTGGCAGCGGTGTTCCAGCGGTGGAAAACGGCGTGTCAATAAAATGCCAATACTTGTGCATCAGCAGGTCGTCGTAGCCGGTATTTCTGCCGGGATCGGGACTGCCGTCGGGGCGGTTGCCGCCTTGCGTTCCATCTTGTTTATACGCGTGGTCACGTTTAATTTCGTCGGCCCAGGTTGTCGCCAGCATGAAAATCATCAGGTTTTTGTCGTCGGGGCTGGCGTTGGGCATCTGCTGCTCCACCTTGGCGGCCCAATCGTTGTACTTTGGATTGAGCTTGAGCAGGGCATTGACTCGGTTCCGTGTCGCCAGGTTCAAGCGTTTATAAGCAACGTAGCCGACGCTCATGTGGCCGCGATCGTTCCAGGCAGAGGCCGGCTGAATGCTCACAGCGATGGCTAACAGAACCGCGATCCCTCGAACCAACAATCTGCGATGTATTTTCACCGTTTCCTCCGGGTTCGTACCTAGCTCTAGTCGAGTTCCATGAGTCCGCGATGCCGTCGAAACGCTACCCGGGTTGGACGATGCCGACGCGGCCTCCGGTTTCGCCGGTCGGCGACTCCGTGTAAAATCATCGGTTCAACTTTAACGAAAAGGTCGCGCAAACATGGCTAACGTCAGTACAAAAAAGGGCATTATCGGAATTCTGACTGGAGGCGGCGACGTCCCCGGACTGAACCCCGCGATTCGCGGGGTGACGTATTGCGCGCTGCGCGAAGGCTATCAAGTAATCGGCTTTCGCCACGGCTGGGGCGGCCTGATTGATATTGTCCGCGACAAAGATTACGACAATACGAACAACTATCAGATGCTAACCGAAGACGTGGTGAACCGGGCCAGCCGCACGGGAGGGACGTTTCTCCATTCTTCGCG
>DASSYL010000050.1:0-3205 GCA_035703315.1 Candidatus Acidiferrum sp.
CCGGGTTACGAATTTCAAGTTTGTAGCAGGAACGAATAAAGGGGCTGCAAGATGTCGTTATTCGGCGGAAAAAGCAAGCAGCTGGTCGGGTTGGACATCGGTTCGAGCTCCATCAAGTCGGTGGAACTCAAGTCCACAAAAGCGGGCTACGAACTGGTGAGCTTCGGCATGGAGTCGTTGGCGCCGGACACTGTCGTTGACGGAGCCATCATGGACGCGCCGCAGGTGGCCAACGCCATTGGGCGCATCTTCGACGCCGCCAGCGTAAAAACGAAAAACGTGGCTACTTCGGTTTCTGGTCACTCCGTGATCGTAAAGCGGGTGCCGTTGCCGTTGATGAACGAAGAAGAGCTCTACGATCGCATTCCTTCTGAAGCCAGCCAGCACATTCCTTTCGACATTGCCGACGTGAATCTCAGCTACCAACTGCTGGAGTCCATGGACGCGCAGATGGACGTGCTGCTCGTTGCAGTCAAAAAAGACAAAATTTTGAACCACACCAACGTGCTGGCGCAGGCCGGCAAGACGCCGGTGGTAGTGGACATCGACGCGTTCGGCTTGCAGAACTGTTTTGAAGTGAACTACGAACCGGATGCCGGACAGACCGTGGCGCTGCTCAACATCGGTGCCAGCGTCATGAACATCAACATCGTGCGCGGCGGCATTCCGCTGTTTACCCGCGACGTCAGCGTAGGCGGCAACCAGTACACCGACGCATTGCAGAAGGAATTGGATCTGAGTTTTGAGGACGCCGAGCGGTTGAAGAAAGGCGACACCCTGCCGAGCGTCACTGACGAACAGAAGCAGCAGATTTTGCGCAGCGTCAGCGACATCCTGACCCTGGAAATCCAGAAGACTTTCGACTTCTTCCGGGCCACCGCCAGCGGTGAAAACATTCAGCGCATCCTGGTGGCCGGCGGAACGGCTCGTGTGCCCGGCCTGGTGGACCTGCTGCGCGAGGAATTCGCCATGCCGGTGGAAGAGCTGAATCCCTTCCGGCGCGTGCTCATCAATCCCGGCAAGCACAGCGAAGATCAGATTCGAGAAATGGCGCCGCGGCTGGCGATTGCCGTGGGCCTGGCCCTGAGGAGCTTTGACTAGCCATGATCCGCATAAACCTTCTTGGACAAGCGCGGCCGAAGGCAGCAAGGCGTCCGGTGGATACCGGAGCGGCCCTGCCGGCGGTCTTCATCGGAGCGGGCTTCCTGCTGGGCGGCCTGGTGCTCGGCTACATCTACTACTCCTGGCAGAGCCAGTTGAGCGCGGAAAACACTCGCATCAAACAGTTGCAGGCGCAAAAAACGGAACTTCAGCAGATCAAGCAGCAAGTCGAGCTGTTTGAAAAGCAGAGCAAGGTGCTGCAGGTCCGCGTGGACACGATTGAAAAGCTACAGCGGGATCGCACTGGCGGCCAGGAATTGCTGGACATGGTTGCCAACACCGTTTCGCGCACAGAAAATTTGTGGCTCACCAACCTGACTCGCAAAGGCAACTCCTTGGACATCGTAGGCTCTTCCGCCTCGGTGAATGCCGTGGCGAACTTTATCACGGCAATGAAACGCTCCGGCTATTTCGACAAAGTCGAAATGACCGACACCAAGGAAGACGCCGGCAAGGGCGTTCAGACCTTCACCTTCAAGCTCACAGCTGAAATCAATCAAGCCGCGCCGCAGGCCAAGCCGGTGAACGCAACCACGCCGGGCGCAGCGCCCGCGAAGAAGAGTTAGGAGAGCGACATGGCCAATCCATTGCGCGACATGTCGGTGATTATGCAGGGGCTGGTGGCCGCGGCGATTGCCGTGGTACTGGTGCTGCTGGGAATTTACCTGCCGTTTTCGCCGGTGGCGCAGGAAAAAGATCAGTACGACAAAGCAGTGCAGCAGCGGACTCAGCTGACGCAAGAAGTCACGCAGCTTTCGGTTTACAAGCAGCGGTTTGGCGAGCTGAAGCAGCAGATGGACGCTTTGAACAAGCAGCTGGACACGCTGAAGACCATTGTCCCCGAAGAAAAAGAAACCGACGAATTCATTCGTCTTCTGCAAGGCGCAGCCACCCAGTCCAACGTACAGATTCGCCACTTGGCGGCGAAGGCCGTGGTGCCCAAGGACAACAACTACTACGAGATGCCATTTGAAGTGCAAGCCGATGGTCCGTACTTCAACGTGCTGGACTTCTTCGGCCGGTTGAGCCGCCTCTCGCGCATCATCAATGTCGGCGACCTGCAATTCTCTGACGCTGCCAAAGGTGGCGGCTACGTGATGCGCCCGGGAACCACGGTAACCGGAACGTTCACAGCAACGACTTATTTCACCAAACCGGCCGATGCGGCACCTGCTTCCGGTGGCGCCAAGCCTGGGGCCAAGAATTGAGCGGGAATGAGCAAACTATGCGCCTTCTGATTACATTCGCAGCAGGGATGACTCTGATTGCCGCGCCCGGAATGCGCGCGCAAAATCCGCAAGCCGCCAAGAACCTGGCCAACCAGGCGGTGGCCGCGACAGGCTCCAAGCCGGCCGCTTCTAGCCAAGCACCGCCCGCCAAGCCCGCACCGGCGAAGCCAGCCACGGTCGGCAAACCGGCCGGAGCCAAGTCCGGTGCGACCGCCAAGCCAAAGTCTTCTAATCCAACGGCCAAAACTGTTTCGGAAAAACGTCCGGTTGAAAGCGAAGCAAGAGTCGCCCGCCGCGATCCGTTCGAATCGCTGGTAGGCCGCCAGCAGGCGCAGGACGCGCTGGCCAAAAATCTTCCGCCAGGCAAAGCGGGCCTGCAGGTCGGCACGCTTCGTTTGGACGGCATCGTCCGTTCGCCGAACGGCATGATCGCCGTGGTTGCCAACCCGCAGCAGCGCACCTACTTTTTGCGGGAAGGCGACAAGCTGTATGACGGCACGGTGGAAAAGATTTCGATGGAAGGCGTCACCTTCCATGAAGAGGGCAAGGACGCGTTCGGCAAGCCTGTCGAACGGCAGGTAAACAAGAGACTTTATTCGACCGCAGGAGAACAGCAATGAAGACGAACTGGCCGGCCTTACGGAATGGCTGCCTTATCCTTGCAAGCCTGGCGTGCAGTGCCGCGCCATTGCTGGCGCAGTCCCATGAAACGCCTGCCGTCGCGCCCGGAGCGTCTGTTATCTCCAGCGTCGCGGTCACCCAGGCGTCGGCGCGATCGAGCGTGCGCGTCGAGGGCGAAGGCGAACTCTATGCCC
>DASSYL010000473.1:0-5559 GCA_035703315.1 Candidatus Acidiferrum sp.
CAATTTAAGGATATGCGCTGTAGCGACGGCGTTTAGCGCATTCTGTAACTGGAAGCGGCCGGCAAGCTGTGGGGCAATGATTATTCGTTTTTCAGCGCTTTGTTCCTTCACTACAGCGCGAACGCGGCCCTCTTCCATTCGCAGCGATTCCACCGTGTAGATCAATACAGGTTCCACGAGTGGCGATTGCAGTTGGCGAGCCCGCGCCGCCAGCACTTCGCGCACGTCCGCGCTTTGCTCGGCAATTACCACAGGCACCGCCGGTTTGATGATGCCGGCTTTTTCCCCTGCGATTTCGCGTAGAGAATGTCCCAGGAAATTTTCGTGATCGAAAGCGATCCGCGTAATCACGCTGACCTGCGGCGTTACGATATTGGTGGAGTCCAGCCGGCCACCGAGGCCCGTTTCAAAAACGGCGAAGTCCACGCCGGCCTCCGCAAAGTGGAGAAAAGCGATCGCTGTGACGCACTCAAAAAAAGTCGGATGCGCGCGTAAACTACCGTCGGCCAGCAGTTTTTCGACCAGGGCGTGGACGCGGGAAAAAACGTCCGCGAACGCGTCATCGGAAATATCGTCGCCCTCGACGCGGATGCGCTCATTGATGCGCTCAAGGTGCGGCGAAGTGTAAAGACCGGTGCGGTAGCCCGCTTCGCGCAGCATTGCTTCCAAAAACGCTGCGGTTGAACCTTTGCCGTTCGTGCCGGCAATGTGCACCGAAGGGTATTTGTTTTCGGGTTGCCCGAGATGCCGAGTTAACACGGAAATGTTTTCGAGATTGAATTTCGCCGAGCTGGCCTGCGTCGGCGCCGCAAGTTCGCGCCCCAACGAGAGGAGATAGTTCAGCGCTGCCTGAAAATTCATTTCAGTTCATCAGGAGGTCGAGGGACGAGGTAATGAAGGACTTGAGTTCCTTGCGCGGCACTATGGCGTCGAGAAAGCCATGTTCGAGGAGAAATTCGGAGCGTTGGAAGCCTTCGGGGAGTTTTTGGCGAATGGTTTGTTCGATGACACGCGGCCCGGCGAAGCCGATCAGGGCGCCGGGTTCGGCGATATTCAAATCGCCGAGCATGGCGAAGCTGGCCGTGACGCCGCCGGTGGTCGGATCGGTCAGCACCGAAATGTAGGGCAGCTTCGCCTCATCAAGGCGCGCCAGAGCGGCGGAAACTTTGGCTAGCTGCATCAAGCTGATGGTGCCTTCCATCATGCGGGCGCCGCCGGAACAGGAAACGACGATGAGCGGTTGGCGCGTATCCATCGCGAGTTCGATGCCGCGAGTGACTTTTTCTCCGACCACCGCGCCCATCGAGCCGCCGATAAAGCCAAACTCCATCGCACAAACGACAACCGGCCGGCCGTTGAGCTGTCCTTCGGCGGTGATCACCGCATCGTTGATGCCCAATTTTTTACGCGCTTCCTTGATGCGCGAGGCGTAGGGCTTAGTGTCCACGAATTTCAGCGGGTCGGTGGAGGTCATGCCGGCATCGTGCTCGGTCCAGCGGCTGTCCAGCAGCATTTCCAGGCGCTGCTTGGCGCTCATCTTGAAATGGAACTGGCACTTGGGGCAGACAAAAAGATTTTCTTCGAGGTCTTTGCGAAAAGTGATGGTGCGGCAGTTTTCACACTTGGTCCAGAGACCTTCAGTGCGGACGCGGCGCTCCTCGGGCGGAGTCGCCTCGGCTATCGCCTTTTTTTCCCGTTTGAACCAGGCCATTTCGCGATGTTTTCTTTCTGCTGCCATGGCTGCTCAACTCGCGATCGCGAAGGGGATTACCGCTTCGCTTGCCTGCCGCAGGCAGGCTCGGAATGACAGTGGCCGTTTTGCATCTACCCGTTCAATAGTCTATACCACGCTGGGCGAGAATGCCTTTGGTATAGGGGTGTTTCACTTCTTTCATCTCCGTCACCAGGTCGGCGAGCTCGACTAACATCGGATGCGCGTTGCGGCCGGTGCAGATGACGTGCACGCGCTCCGGCTTTCCGCGTAACGCTTCCACGACCTTTTCCGCGGCCAGCATTTTGTAGCTGATGACGTAGTTGATTTCGTCGAGGATCACCAGATCATATTTGCCGGAATGGATTGCGTCGAGACCGGTCTGCCAGCACTCTTCGGCCAGCTTGATGTCCTCGGGATCGGTTTCCGCGCCGCCGATTTTTACGAAGCCGCGACCCATGGGGCGAATTTCAAGCTTGTCCTCGCCCAGCATTTTGGCGGCGTCGAGTTCGCCGTAGTGCCACGAACCTTTGATGAACTGCACCATCAGCACGCGCAAGCCCTGGCCGACGGCGCGAAACGCTGCGCCCAGCGCGCAGGTGGTTTTGCCCTTGCCCGGCCCGGTGTAGACGATCAGCAGTCCTTTTTCTTCCGGCATGAGGACTACGAGTTTGCGAGGGTCGGCGAGAAACGTCAAATTGTGCGGAACGTATTCCGTGCCGCGCGATCGCCAGGGCGTTCGTTTACGCGATGTCCAGGCGCTTGACGAGCTGTTCGGCGTAATGCGTCACGCGTTCGATCGTGGCTGTGGGAAGCGGCTGATTGGCGGCAATCCTGTGGTCGTGCAGCACGATCCAAAGACCGGGGCGGTAGATCTCGTCCGCCGGACAGATCGCCCCGGTCACTTGCGCGATTTCGAGAGGATGAGCTTCCGGCGGGGTAAGGTCAAGATCGGTGATTTCCGAGCTGGCGGAGAGATCGAGTGGGCGCTCCGACATGATTTCTAGTAAGACGCCGCGCGCATCGTCGACCAGATCGCGAAATCCTTGCGACACCAGTACCCCGTCTACATCGCGCGGCGTGGGTTGCTCGATCTCTTCCAGGTCGTAATCGGGCAACGGTTTTTCCAGGGAAATTTCAATGGCGACGGAAGGTTTGTCCTCGTCGGGAATGATGCTAGTGGCCATGGCCTTCGGTTGTACACCTTCCGAGTTCAATTTGCCATTGGTTCGAGGGCGATGATGGCCAACTCGGGGCGGCATGCAAAACGTACCGGGAGAAGCGTCGTGCCGATGCCGCGGCTCACATACATTTTTGAACGACCCGACGCAAACCAGCCGTGAACGTAAGGGCCGACGCCCGCCGGCAGCCAGAGTGGCCCCCAAAAAGGAACGCGGACTTGTCCTCCGTGGGAATGGCCGGCGAAGGCGAGATCGTAGCTTTCGGCGGATTGCGAGAAAAATGCAGGGCCGTGGAAAAGCGCGATGCGATAAGCATGGTCGGGGATATTCGCCAGAGCCTTCTCGGAGTTGGCGGTGGCAAATGAAGTGTCATTGAAGCCGATCAACCAGACGCCGGGCCGGATTTCGGCCGAAGTGTCCAACAGAAAATGAACACCGTTGGCGCGATAGAAATCATTCTCATTCCGAAGTGCGAACCAATTTTCCCAATTGCCGCGCACCAGCCAGATGCCGAGCGGAGCGTGCAGCTCGCGCAGTAAGTAAGACTCCTGTTCGTAAGTCCCCCGCGAAGAAATGGTGTCGCCGGTGATGACGATCAGATCGGGCTTCTCTTGATCCAGGAGTTGCAGCAGACGGCGTTCGCGAAACCCGAGTCCTTTGCTGTGCAGATCGGTCAGATGGGCGATTTTCAGCGGTTGGGCCACCGGTGCAGTCAGTGAGTGATGTGTGACCTCGATCCATCTGGGTTCGATGAAAAAGCCGTCAATCGCACAGAGCGCGGCGATTGCCACCAGAACAAGCAAGGCGCGGCCCTTGCGCGTGTTTGAAGTCTTGAGTTTCATGCTGCGGCGTTCATTTGGGATAGGGGCTGCCGGAAAGAATAGCGAACGCGCGGTAGAGTTGTTCGGCAAGCATCACGCGGGCAAGTTCGTGAGAGTAGGTCATCGGACTGAGCGACAGCTTTTGCGCGACCCGCTTTCGGAGAGCGTCCGGAAAACCATCGGCGTCGCCGCAGACGATAACAATTTCGCGCGTGCCGCGGTCGCGCTGTTCACCGAGCCAGCCAGCGAGTGACTCAGAGTCCAGCGGCTTGCCGGCGGCGTCAAGAAGGAGTGCAGTCGCGGCGCGGTCGGCGTCGAGTTTCTTGATGGCGGCTTCGCCGTCACGCACTTCGTTCACGTCGATGAGGCATGAGCGGCCGATTCGATTGATATAGTCGTCGAAAACGGCGCGCAGTTCGGGACGGCGGGATTTGCCGAGCATGAGCAAGCGTAGTTTCATTGCAGGCCGTATTTTTTGCGCTTTTCGAGAAGGGTTTTGCGGCTGATGCCCAAAATTCCAGCGGATCGCGTGATGTGGTAGCGCGTTGCTTCGAGTGTGCGCGAGATGGCTTCGCGCTCGAGGTCTTCGAGCGACCGCAACCCAGCGAGGAAGGCTGCGTTGCCTGCATTGGCACGAACATGATCCGGGAAATCGTCGGGCTCGAGCTGGTCGGTTTTGGAGAAAACGATGCCGCGCTCGATGGCGTTGCGAAGTTCGCGGAAATTGCCTGGCCAGGAATGGGCGGGAAGCATGCGAGCCGCAGGCTCGGAGAGTTGCATCGCGGGCTTGCGATGAAGCGTCGCGAGCCCGACGAGAAAATGTTCGGCAGCCGGAAGGATATCCGCGGGCCGTTCACGAAGAGGCGGCACGACGATGGGCAGCACGCTCAGGCGGAAGAAAAGATCTTCGCGGAACTGGCCTCCGCTGACCGCAGCATGAAGATCGGTGCTGGTAAGCGCGATCAAGCGCGCATCGATTTTCAGCGACTCAGTACCGCCGAGTCGCTCGAAGGTTCGTTCCTGCAAGACGCGCAAGAGTTTGCCCTGTCCTTCAGGAGAGAAGGCGGCGATTTCGTCGAGGACGATGGTGCCCTTGCCGCCGAGCTCGAAGCGGCCGAGCTTGCGTTCGACCGCGCCAGTGAACGCGCCGCGTTCGTGACCGAAAAGTTCGCTCTCGATGAGCTGCGGCGGCAATGACGTGCAATCAATTTTCAGGAACGGCGCGTCGCGTCGCGGACTCAGCTCATGGACCAACCGCGCGAAGTGGTCCTTGCCAGATCCGGATTCACCGGTGATGAGCAATGTGGTCGGAGCAGGCGCGACTTTTTCAGCTAGCGCGACAAGGCGCTGCGACGCCGGATCGGCGGCGATAAAGGGAAGGCGCTCGGACATACAGAAATTGTAACGGGACGCGCTACACGAAGGACCACGACTGTGATGTGCTTTGCGCTAAGGAATACGGAACGCCAGGCGGGCGATTTTCAGCGGTTCGCGGCACCATGCAGCGAGGATCTCTACCGACACCCGTCACGCTCCTTTCTAGACTCCGGTCGTTCAGCTCAAGTGCGCAACGAAATCCCGCTTGGGGCAGCTTTCCGCGACTACAAACGCACTCATGCCAGCTAACGGTTCTGATCATCGCCGTACTTCTGCGCGAGCGGAAATGAATTAAGCAGGCGGAAATCCGGGTGCCGGCTCGATCGAGACTTGCATGGGGCCGGCGCCGAGAAAGCCGAGCAGGAACCAGGCGAACTTTCCGGCGGAGCTCTTGGCTAGAAAGCGAAGGTGCTCGCCGGGACGGATTTCGATGTGAATTTCCTTGTAGTTCCAGGTGTTGTCAACTCGA
>DASSYL010000477.1:0-12097 GCA_035703315.1 Candidatus Acidiferrum sp.
ACGCGCTCGCGAAACTCAATCTCGGCATCGCGTTCCTGGCGCAGCAGAAATCCGACGAAGCCAAAGGCGCTCTGCTCGAGGCGAGTCGAAAACTTCCGAGCGATCCGTACGGTTGGTACAACCTCGGTCTCGCTTACAAAGATACCGCCGACCACGAAAAGGCCATCGAAGCGTTTCAGCACGTCACGAAAATCGCGCCGAACGAACCCGACGCCTTCTATTTCATCGGGTATCTGAACACGCAGCTGCAGAAATACGACGACGCGATCGCGGCGTACAAATCCGCGCTCGCGATTTTTTCGTATCACGCTTCCGCCGAATTTGGATTGGCGAAGGCCTATCAACGCAAAGGCGATGCCGAAAACGCCAAAGAGCATCTGCAGAAATTCCAGAAAATGACTGCGGCGAAAATCGGCACTCCCTTCGGCGCAGGCTACGGCGACCAGGGCAAATTCTCGCAAGCAGAGTACTCCAAAAACGGCTTGCCGAAAGCACCCGCCGCAATTTCTGTGAAGTTCACCCCGCAGACACTCAGTGTCGGCGCAAGTTCCAGCGCGTGCTTCCTCGACTACGACGGCGACGGCAAGCCCGATCTGCTTCTCGTCAGCGCCACGCAAAATGGTTCCGTTCGTCTGCTGCACAATTCCGGCGACGGGAAATTCGCCGATGTCACCGACGCATCGGGAATCAAACTCAGCGGCGGAGGACTCGGCTGCGCCGCCGGCGACTACGACAACGACGGTAAAACCGACTTCGCAGTATGCACCATCATTGAAGGCGTCCATCTCTTCCATAACGACGGTGCTGGCAAATTCACCGACGTCACCAAAACCGTCGGCATCAAATCCGAATCTAGCTGCTCCGCCGTCACGTTCGTCGATTACGACCACGACGGCGACCTCGACCTTTACGTGATGGGCTCCGCGCGCATGAGACCAATCGGAGAGCAGCCTGGCATGACTGGTCCGGCGCCCGGAGTGCGCACCACTCCGGTCCCGAATACTTTGTGGCGCAACAACGGCAACAGCACTTTCACCGACGTGTCGAAGGAAACGGGGCTCGGACTCGATGGCGCAAGCGGCGGAGCAGTCACATCCGACTTCAATAACGACCGCGCGATTGACTTTGTTCTTGCGGGCGGCGCGAAGGGCGCGAGTATTCTACTGAATCCGCGCGAAGGCGCGTTCCAGCTGCTCGATGGAATTGATTTCGCCAAAGAACATTTGCCTCCTGCGATTGGAGTTGTGGCGTTCGACTTCGACAAAGACGGCTGGATGGATCTGGCGTTCACACACGCCGGCGCGCCGGGAATTTCTCTGTGGCGCAACAAAGAAGGCCGCGGACTCGAGCGCGTGGTACTTCCCGATTTCGGCTGGAAGTCGGGCACGGGGATCGCCGCCGTTGATTACGACAACGACGGCTGGATCGATCTGGTCGCAGTCGGCGAAGGCACGGAACCTCCGCGGCCGCTTGGATCGGAAGGTATTGAGGGCCACAACGGACAAGTCCGTCTTCTCCGCAATTTGGGCGAAGGAAAATTCGCCGACGTGACGAAAGAAACCAAGCTCGACGCAGTGAAACTTATCAGGCCGATCACGATTGCCACGGCGAATGTTTCGGGCAACGGCGCGATGGACCTCGTCGTCACACAAGCGGAAGGCGCGCCAGTCTTGCTGAAAAACGAAGGTGCGGAAAAAAATGGCTGGATCGAACTCGACCTGAAAGCGCTGAACGACAACAAAAGCGCCATCGGAACGAAGGTTGAAGTGTATGCCGGGGAGCTCGCGCAAAAATTTGAAGTGCCCGGCGCCTCCGGCTACCTTGGCCAAAACGCGCTGCCCGTTCACGCCGGCCTCGGCAGCGAAAGGGGCGCCGATGTGGTACGGCTACTGTGGCCCACCGGCGTGCCGCAGGACGAAATCAAACTCGAAGGCCGCAAATCGCAGCAAGTCGCCGAACTCGACCGGCGCGGCAGTTCGTGTCCGATTCTTTTCGCGTGGAACGGAAAAGAATACGAGTTCATCGCGGACATGATCGGCCCGGGCGTGGTTGGCCACTGGGTTGCGCCCGGCGAGCGCGATGTGCCCGATCCGACCGAATACCTGAAAGTTTCCGGCAAGAGCGCGCTGGTTCGCGATGGGATGCTGAGCTTCCGTTTCCTGGAGCCGATGGAAGAAACGGTGTATCTCGATCAGGTGAAGCTTTTGGCGATTGACCACCCGGCGAGCTACGACGTTTATCCGAATGAGCGGTTCGCGGCGACTCCGCCATTTCCAGCGTTCGGCGTGGTGCCGACGCGCAACGCCCGTCCTCCGATTGGTGCTTGGGATGATCGCGGCGACGATGTGCTGCCGCTGCTGGCGAAGCGCGACCGCAAGTACGTTACTGATTTCGATGTGCTGCCGTTTGTCGGATTCGCCAAGCTGCACTGGATCGAACTCGATCTCGGCGAATGGAATCCGCGTTTGCCGCTGCGGTTGATTCTCGACGGCTACACCGACTATTTTACGGCGACTTCGATGTACGCGGCGGACCAAGCGGGCGTGAAAGTGATTCCTCCTTATGTGGAAGCGCAGGACGCGAATGGGAAGTGGGTTCGCGTCGTGGACGACATGGGATTTCCCGCGGGGCTCGAACGCACAATGGTCGCCGACCTGACCGGGAAAATTCCGGCCGGCACGCGGCGGATTCGCATCGCCAATAATCTGAAAATTTATTGGGATGCGATTAGGATTGACCAAACCACCATTAACCAGAGTTCTTACCGCACTCCCGAGCAAAAGACTTCACGCGTGACGCCACAATTCACTGTGAAGGAAGTTCCGCTGGCGCGCGCGTCGCTCGATTTTCTCGGCTTCCCGAAGGAGATCCGGCTCACTCCGGCGAGCGATACGGTGTATTCCTACGCGAAACGAAGCAAGACCGGGCCGTATGCCAGAGCAGCAGGGAACTACACGCGCTACGGCGACGTGAAGGCGCTGCTCGGCGCGGCCGACGACCGCTTCGCGATTTTCAGCTCCGGCGAAGGCTTGGAGCTGGACTTCGATGCGCGGCGGCTGCCAACGTTGCCGGCGGGCTGGGTGCGCGACTACTTCTTTATGGCGGACGGCTTCGAGAAGGACATGGACTTCTACGCCGCGCACGCCTTCACCGTGGAGCCGCTGCCGAAACATGGCATGAAGCCGTACCCGTACGCCGCGGGCCAGGGGTATCCGTCCGACGCCGCGCACCTAGGCTACGAGCTGGAGTACAACACCCGCTCGCGGTCGGGCAAGATGCCCAGCGATTTGAGGTATGACTACGTTGGCGGCAGGTTTCCGTAGTTAGCCTGCTGGGCGCAGCGGAGGATGGCCGCGATGCTCTTTTCGACGTCGGCGTCGGTGGTGGACCAGTTGCTTACGCTGATGCGCATGGCGGTGCGGCCTTTCCACACCGTTCCTCCGCACCAGCATGTACCGTCTTCCTGAATGGCGGCGATGATTCGCTGGGTTTGGTCTGGAGTGCCGAATCCAACGAGCACCTGATTGAGCACGACCTCGTTGAGCACCTCATAGCCTGCGGTTCCGAGGGCTTCCGCAAAGCGACGAGCCTGGCGACAGTGGCGCTCGATCAGTTCGGCAAAGCCTTCGCGACCGAGTGACCGCAGCGCGGCGTACACGGGAACAGCGCGGGCGCGACGCGACTCTTCGGGTACGAATTCGTGAGGATCGCGTTCGCTTCCAGTGGCAACGATATAGGCAGCCGCGAGGGACATCGCATTGCGGTGGGCGGCTTCGTCGGCGCAGAAGACGATTCCGCAATCGTACGGAACATTCAGCCATTTGTGCGCGTCGGTCGCAATGGAGTCGGCATTCTCCACACCGCGAACCATCATGGCGCGTTGTGGCGAAGCTGCCGCCCAGAGCCCGAACGCGCCGTCCACGTGCAGCCACGCGCCCGAGGCTTTTGCCCGCTCGGCGATTTCAGGCAGAGGATCGAATGCTCCGGTGTTGACGTTGCCGGCCTGAGCGCAGACGATGCAAGGCCCGCGGCGTTCACGCAGCGCAGCGGCGAGAGCATCGGCTCGCATGCGGCCCTGATCGTCCGTAGGAATGCGACGAAGTCGATTGGCGCCGAGGCCCAGCAGGCGCAGCGCCATGAAGATGGTGTAGTGGGCCTCTTCGTTCACGATCACGTCAATGGGCGGTGCACCGAAGAGGCCGTTGGCTTCGACATCCCATCCGGCATTGCGCAAAACACGATGGCGCGCCGCGGCGAGTGCAGTGAAGTTCGCCGTTTGGCAGCCGGTGGTAAATCCGAAGCTGGTTGTGCCTGGAAGGCCGGCGAGTTCGCGCAACCACGATCCTGTGATCTGTTCGATCACCGACACGAGCGGCGAGAGAGCATAGATGCCGGTGTTTTGATCCCACGCGGAGACGAGCCAGTCCGCGGCAAGCGCCGCGGGAAGGGTGCCGCCGACAACAAAGCCAAAGTAGCGCGGCCCAGGCGTTGCAACCGTGCCGCGCGAGCCGGCGTTGGCGAGGGTCTCAACAACGGCGTGGGCGTCGCTTTCACGCTGAGGAAGAGGGCCGCCGAGCGTCGCGCGCAACTCGTCAGGAGGAACGGCGGCGCGCACGGGCCGATCGGCCAAAGATGCAAACCAAGCCGCAGCGTGCTGCTGCGTGGTCTCGAGGAGGCCTGGAATATTTTTGAATGTGTCGCCGCCCTGCCCAACGGAACGCGTCGCGGCTTTGATAGGAGTGTTCACGGATGTACCTCACGAAGCGGAGCGCTAAATGCGGTGAATTCAGTTTAGTTGGGGCTGCGGGTAGTCCCACAGCCAAAATGGTTCCGTGGGGACGGGGCAGCGGTAGATGAGACCGGCGAAGAAACGCGGATGAACGCCAGGACAGCGCCTGGCCGAGGGTTCTAATCGCGATGCACAGACACTGTAGTCTGTACTACAAAAACGATCCGGGCGGGGCCGCCGGTGCGAACGGCAAGAAGCGTCCGCCAAAATCAAACCGAGGACGATTGAACTTAGGAGGCGCAACGCGAACAGGTGGAACCCGGGGGGTGCTTGGCGTCAAGGTTGGGCGAGGAGGGAGCGAGTGGCACGCAAGAGTTCGGCGACCGTCCAGGCCTGGGCGATGCAGCCGCGCGGATGGTGGGGTGGGTCGCCATCGTAGATTTCAGGTAGCGTGCCGAGGCCGTAGCGATCGATGGTTTGCGCCAGCGATTCGAGAAAGTTCAGGGCCGCTGCGCGATTCTGGTAAACGCGATAGTGCGCCAGTACGAAAGGGCCAATGAGCCAGCCCCACACCGTGCCCTGATGATAGGCGGCGTCACGTTCGCGCGGGCCGCCAGCATACGTGCCGATGTAGCCCGGTTCGCCCGGCGCGAGGCTGCGAAGCCCGAAGGGCGTGAGCAATTCGCGGGCGCAGATGTCCACGACGGCCTTTTGTTGTTCGGCCGTGAGAAGGCTTGGGCTTAAGGAAACCGCGAAAATCTGGTTGGGGCGCAGAGACGCGTCGCTGCCCATGCCCGGAGCATCGAGCACATCCAAACAGCAGTTTCGTTCAGGATTCCAAAACCTTGCGAAGCCGGATCGAGCGCGAGCGGAGTGTTTTGCGTAATCGATCGAAGGTTTTCCCAGAGCGGCGGCAAAGCCGATCATGGATTCGAGAGCGTTGATCCAAAGAGCGTTGACCTCGATCGGTTTGCCGGTGCGCGGACTGACCACCCAGTCGCCAATCTTGGCGTCCATCCAGGTGAGTTGTGCGCCTGGACCTCCCCCGTAGAGAAGACCGTCGGCGGGATCTGCGTGGATGTTGTAGCGCGTGCCGGCGAGATGCGCTTCGATGATGTCCGCCAGAACGGGAAAGAGCCTTTTTAGAGTGGCCAAATCGTTGGTGAGGGCGAAATGGTGGCGCACGGCCTCGAAATACCAGAGCGTCGCGTCGATCGTGTTGTATTCGGGGCTTCCGCCAGCGTCGGGGAAATTGTTGGGAAGCATGCCGCGGTCCACGAAACGCGAGAAGGCCAGGAGCACTTCCTTGGCGATTTCCGGCCGGCCCGTGGAAAGCGCGAGGCCGGGGAGCGCAATCATGGTGTCGCGGCCCCAATCGCCAAACCAGTGGTAACCGGCGATGACACTTTTGCCGCTCGGCTGATCCGTGAGCGGGCGGCTTACGACAAACTGGTCGGCTGCGAGCAGAAGTTGGCGAACAGAGCAGGCGACCGAAGCAGAGGTGGAAGAAGTAAAGGAGGCGGCGGCGGAAAGGAGCTTAGATTGGCGCTGCTGTTCCCGCGCCAGCGCGGCGTCGCCGTCGAGGGTGGCGTCTGGATTCGTGGAAAGAACGATCGTAACGCTTTGGCCCGGCTGGAGTTGAGCGCGGAAAATCGCGGCCAGGAGATGGTCCTCATGATCGTCGAGGCCGCGTTCGCGTTCGATGGAATAAAAGAAATCGCGATACCAGATGTGCTGCGGTTCGCAGTGTGCTTCCCGCGATTTCAGGTAAAACGGAATTGCTCCCTGGAACGCAATCACCGACGCGCCGTTGTCCACTGAGCCGATCTTCATCCGCCATTCATATGGAGCTTGGCCGGCATGAGAGGAGGAGTGAAAGTCGCGGTAGTTGATCAGGACCTTGCACTCCAGTTCGATGGGCGAAGGCGAGTCGAGCAGCGAGTAGTGGACGAAGGTTGTGCTTTCGCCCTGTTGCATCCACACACGCTTTTCCAGCAGGGCCGAACTCGCGCGAAAAGTCCAAACGGGGATTACGCCTTCGAGGCGAAAACCTTCGATGTGCTTGTAACCTGCGGGCGCAACTGCGCCGCTTAGCCAGCGATGCGTTGCCAGTTCACAGGTTTGATCTCCAATGTGAACAATTTCATCCGACCCGCTGACGAGAAGTGTCCGGGCGGCCGGAGGATGGAGCGCTGCGAAAAGCAATCCGTGGTAACGGCGCGTGGCTGATCCGGCGACGGTTCCGGAAGCAAAACCGCCGATGCCGTTGGTGACAAGCCACTCACGCTTTTCAGCCGCGGCGAAATCGGTACAAATTTCGCGGCCGAAAGAAATTGCCCAGTCTGTGACAGGATTTGGCTGAATTTGCTTGCCGGCCCGACCTGACCCTTTCACGCGCGGCGCGGCTCGATGTTTGCGGGTAGCGCCCATCCAGCAAGCTCATTCGCCGCTTTGCTCAAGCAGCTTAGCGACCAGCCCGGTCCAGCCGGTCTGATGGTTGGCGCCGATGCCCGCACCATTGTCGCCGTGAAAATATTCGTGAAAGAGAACTAGGTCGCGCCAGTGAGGATCGGACTGGAAATTTTCCTGCGCGCCGGCCACCGGGCGCCGGCCGTCCTTGCCGCGCACGAAAATGTGGCAGAGCCGCCGCGAAAGCTCACCGGCGACCTGCCATAAATCGGTTTCCCCTTTGGAACGCGACGGACATGGCACCTTGAAGTCCTCGCCATAGTAATGATGAAACTTCTGCAGCGATTCAATGAGCAGATAGTTGACCGGCATCCAGATCGGCCCGCGCCAATTCGAATTCCCGCCAAACAGCCCGGTGGTGGATTCTGCCGGCTCATAATCCACGCGATTCGTCGTGCCGTTCACAAAAACCTCGTATGGGTAATCGAGGTGATAGCGCGACAACGCGCGAATTCCGTAGGGCGAAAGAAATTCCGTTTCATCCAGCATGCGCGCCAGCACGCGCTTGAGCTGTTTGCGATTCACGAGCGAGAGCAGCCGCCGCACGCCACGCGCCGATCGCTGCGTCATTTCGATGTGCTCGGGCACATCAGGATGATTGTCAATGAACCACTGCATACGCCGCTTAAAACCGGGGAGCCGTTCGATGATCTCCGGCTCCAACGTTTCGACCGCGAACAGCGGAATCAACCCGACCATGGAACGGATTTTGAGAAAATGTTCTTCACCATTCGGCAAGTGCAGCACATCGTAATAAAAGCCGTCTTCTTCGTCCCACAGCGACACGCCGCCGGAACCGAAATCGTTCATCGCACGCGCAATGTAAACGAAGTGCTCGAAGAATTTGCTGGCAACGTCTTCGTAAGCCGGATCGTCTTTTGCCAGCTCCAGAGCCATGGCCAGCATGTTGAGGCAATACATGCCCATCCAGCTGGTACCGTCGGATTGTTCCAGGTGCCCGCCCGTCGGAAGTGGCGCCGAGCGATCGAAAACTCCGATGTTGTCCAGCCCCAGAAAGCCGCCCTGAAAAATATTTGCTCCGTCCGGGTCCTTGCGATTCACCCACCAGGTGAAGTTCAGCAACAGCTTGTGAAAGATTTTTTCCAGAAACGCGCGATCGGCCACGCCGCGCACGCGACGTTCGATTTTGTAAACGCGCCATGCGGCCCACGCATGCACCGGCGGATTCACGTCGCCAAAGGCCCACTCGTAGGCAGGCAACTGCCCGTTGGGATGCATGTACCATTCGCGCAGCAGCAGAACCAGCTGCTCTTTCGCGAAATCGGGATCGACAATTGCCAGGGGAATTGTGTGGAACGCCAAATCCCACGCGGCGTACCACGGATATTCCCATTTGTCCGGCATCGAGACGATGTCGTCGTTGTAGAGATGCGCCCAGTCTTTGTTGCGCCCGCGCAGACGTTCCTTCGCAGGAGTAGGGCCGGCAGGATCGCCTTCCAGCCACGTCTTCACGTCGTAGTGGTAAAACTGCTTGGACCACAGCATGCCCGCATACGCTTGCCGCATCACGTTTTTCGCGTCTTCGGAAAGATGCTCCGGTATTCGCGAACTGAAAAACTCGCCCGCCTCGGTTTTGCGGATTTCGAAGAGCCGATCGAAGCCAGCGTCGAAATCGTTGGTGCCCGGAACTTCCTGCCCCCGCTCCTGATGGCCGGGTGAAGTAATGATGCCGACCTGACCGGTGTCGGGATCCATCCCGCCCAGCGGCTCGATATCGGTAAGCCGCAACTTCAGAGTGCAGGACTGCCCAGACGGAATGGCAAAGCGATAATGCGCCGCCATCTTGGTTCCGATCTGACCGGGATTCACCGCCGACTTGTTCTGGCGGATCAAATACTCGTGGAAAGCATCCTTCACATACGGCGAGCGATTACGAGTCCCGAAGAGGCGCACGTTGTTTGTTTCGTTCTCGGTAAAAAGAAATTCCGGCTGCCCCTGCGCGAGTAGCCAGCGCTTGCCATACTGCCAGTGCTGCAATTCCGCGGTAAGGATGTCGTCGAGCGGAGTGGAGCGGCAAATCGTGGGGCGGCGCAAGTCCTTTCCCCACGACCAGGTATTGCGGAACCACAGCGTCGGCAGCAAGTGCAGCGTCGCTGTTTCCGGCCCGCGATTCCACGCGGTGACGCGGATCAAAATATCTTCGTCACTGCCCTTCGCGTACTCCGTAAACACATCGAAGTAGCGGTCTTCCGCGAACACGCCGGTGTCGTACAGCTCAAATTCCGGCTGGCTGCGGCCGCGCCGCCGGTTTTCTTCCACCAGTTGCCGATAGGGAAATTCCGCCTGCGGATACTTGTAAAGCATCCGCATGTAGCTGTGCGTCGGCGTCGAATCCAAATAAAAATAGTACTCCTTGGGATCTTCGCCGTGGTTACCCTCGTTGCCCGTTAATCCAAAAATACGTTCCTTCAAAATAGGATCGCGGCCATTCCACAGCGCCAGCGCAAAACAGATCACTTGATGCCGGTCGCTTATGCCGGCGATGCCGTCTTCGCCCCACCGGTACGCCCGCGAGCGTGCATGGTCGTGCGGAAAAAATTCCCACGCCGTGCCATTCGCACTGTAGTCTTCGCGTACCGTACCCCACTGCCGTTCGGAAAGGTAAGGTCCCCAGCGCTTCCAATAATCTTTGCGCGTGCGATTGTCTTCCAGGCGAACATCTTCGGTGGTTTGCAGTCTCGGCATGGCTGCGGCCTCGTTCAAAGAGAGTCGTCCTATCGTCGCAACAAAGCAAGCCGAGTAGCGCCGCAGTGCGCGAATCGGAAACCAGCTGTGCAGCGAAGCTTCCGGGACAACGGCGAAAGGCATGGTCGCAACGCCGATAGGATGCTTGAATCGCGATGAAGTGACAAACCATTCGTGATTGGGCAGGCCGAGAATTCACCCGAAAAAAGCCGCGCAAACCTTAGCTGGGTAGCAGCTCGCTGACAGCGCGATGCGCTTGATCGATAGCTACGTCAGTGTAAGCAGTCGCGCCGGAATCGGAGTTCGCTATGGTGATACGGCCAAATCTTTTCCGGCCAATCAAGTGGGGAGCTTCTCCCTGCGGCCAATCCGGATCAAAAAGCGGATTGTATTCGTAGCCGTAGCCGTGCGGCCAGCGGTTGACGGTGATTGCTTCGATGTCGCGCGCGGAGTCGAAGCCACCCGAGGAAAGAGCCCTTGCGAGTTGATCACGAATCTTGCGCTCGAAAATTTCAAACGTTGTGACTAGCAACTCCATGCGACCGGCTTTGTGCTGCTCCCGCGCGGGCAGACCGGGCTTGCAGGGCGTGCGGCTCAAGTGCAGCAGAATCGGCTCTTCGGGCGAATGCGGGCTGGTGTACTCGCCAATGTTAACGGGCCAGTTCAAGTTGAACGAATTCCAGTACGCGCCGGGACAATAAATGTTCGAGACCTTGAGCTTCTGAAACGCGGTCCAATTGCGCAGGCCCACACTCGCGTACACTAACGGAACTTTCACCAGATAATGCAATGCCTCTTTCTGCTTTTCCGGCAAATCTGGACACAGATAGGGAATCGCCATGTTCCAACAGGCGAGTACGCACGCGCCGCCGCGCACCCTGCAAACCTTGCTGCCGGTGGCATACGTGACCTCCGCGTCGCCGCCGTTTGCTCTTGCAAGATTACAGACGCGCACAACTGTGCTGTTCAGTCGAATCCGAGTCGCCGATTCAGGCGAGTCCAGCCGCGCGTAGTTCACCGGAGCGGTGATGACGTCTTCCACCGAATGGCCCGGCACCGCAGCGGGAATCAAATGGCGCACCAGCAGCCGCGCAATCGAAGCATTTCCATCCGGAAAATGAAAACGATCGGAGCCACCGTTGGCGTATCCGGCGGCGGAATAACTCATGTGCGGAGCGGAGCTCGGATCGAGCTTGAGCCCCTGAAAACCCGGCAGGCCAAGAGCCCAGCAATCGAGTGCCGACTCGGCATCGATCCCCACGCCCCACTCGCCATTCGTGCGCGTTTGATAAAACGCGATCACGCCGGGATCAACCTGGGCAATATTGAGCAAAAAGTCTTGGTAGCTGATGCGGGAAAGCCGGTCCTTCTTCTGCGCGGAACTAAGCTCCGGCAAATAATCGATCCCTTGTGTTTCGATGCGCAGGATGTCGCGGCTTGCGGCCTCCGTAAGCGGCGCTTGCGACAGGAATGCGCGCCAGCACGATTCGGTTTGCTCCCCCTCTGCCGGTTCCTCTTCCATTCCGCGAGGACTTTTCAGCAACCTATCCGCACCAAACGTCTCGCGGTCAAAGAAAACACCGCTGCCCAGACCCAGCGAGGGGTAAAAACCCTGGTCGTTACACTTCTTATCGAGTGCGACGGGGTCGATGCCGAGTTTTTTCATCAGGCCCGCGGCCACGGGACTGTATGGCGTCGGGCTGTCGATCAGCATCGTCCCGCCGTTCAAGAGCTGCAGCTTGCCGCCAAGATGAAATTCATTGCGCTTGGCGTGTCCGCCGAAGTCGTCGTGATTTTCGAGGATCAGTATTTTCGCGTTAGCGCCGGCCTTCTCACGGTAAAAATGTGCTGCCGCCAAGCCGCTGATGCCGCCACCGACAACAATGAGGTCATATTTCTCCCTAAGCACACGAGGTGCTGGAGCATTCTTCCAGAAAGTACCGTCGCGCAAGCTGTGCGCGATTTCAAATGAGCCGGCATGGCTGCCGCGCAGCCCCGTGGAAACCGGCGGGTTGTAGCCCGCATGATTTTGCGGCTCTTCACCGGAAGCATCCGGTTGCTGCAGCGCGCCCGGCAGCAGCGTCGAACCAATAGTCATCGCGGCCCCGAACAAGAAATCGCGGCGCGGAATGGCACGATCCATTCCCAGTTCGCGGTCGGCAAGATGTTGGGGATTTTCTTCACTCATCGGTC
>DASSYL010000094.1:0-2385 GCA_035703315.1 Candidatus Acidiferrum sp.
TGACGGACGGGAGGAGCGGGAAGCTGAAGTTATAAGGATAACTGACGGTGACGGTAACCGTGCAACTCGGGTAATTTTCAGTCTTGGGTACGACGACTCCGTCGACTCCAGTCATGGGACCAGAACAAACCGGAAGAGCTCCGGCCTCGGCAGAAAAGTCCGCGGAGACTGTCGATAGCGAGGCGACCACGCTAGCTGGCATGCGCGCCTTTACATAGGCGACGATGTCCGTGCGCGAAGCCGGACCGTTGTTCATTCCCGCCGAACCGTTGCAGCTGGAGTCGTTGTTGCACAGGCTGCCATTCACCGAAGCCCAGCGGGAGCCCTCTTTGGCAGCGTTGTTAATTGCATGGTAGACGTAAAGGAAATGCCCAAAGCCGCTTATCCCAAAGAGCAGCGTCAGAGAGAGGAGCATAACAAATGCGTACTCGACGAGAGTTGCGCCGCGCTGAGTCTTCCGACTCGGGAGCGGAGGGCGGGTGATAATCGGGCTAGAATTTGGGGGCGTCATAAGTTTTCAGGCTAGCTTATCTCTTGGCTACCCGCATCGAAGCAGTGCGCGAAATCACCAAAGGAGTTGGAATCCCCGGATAACGGAATAAGCCGTCGAAGTTTCCGTCGGCAGTAACATGGATCGTCACAGCCCAGTTACCTGCACAGGGAGGCGGCGTAGTCGGCACACAGTTTGCCGCAGTGTCCGCGGCAACGGTGCCCCCGATATCGCATCCACAAGTTGTTAAGGAAGTAACGTTCAGCATGCTCTGACTGAAACCGTTGGATCCGAAGTCGTTTTTCGCCGCAGTCGCAATGTCGGGGTTATTGCTAAGTTTTGCTTGTCCGAGACTCTGCGCTCCATATGCAGCGCCGGCCTGGGCGGCATTGCCGACCAAGATGCTGATGTAGGCATAGCGTCCAAGTTCAATGACGCCGAGCATCAGCAAGAGAACCATGGGCAAGACCAAGCCAAGTTCGACAAGAGCCTGCCCAGACTGATTAGGCGGATCGGATAAGAATCGCCGGTTGCGACCGAGCATACCTACTCCACCAGAATGGCCCACTGCAGAGCGCCCGTAAGGGGGCCACCGCTCGCAAGGCCACTGAAATCGGAATTCAAGTTTACGTATGCCCCGCCAGAAACCAGGAACTGGTCCGCGATGATCACCGTGTACTTGGCGGCGCTGTTGAAGTCTGCTGTTCCGGAGAAATCCACGTCGGCGGTGGGAGCGTAGACCGCGCCTTGGAAAAAGGAATTGCTGGTGCCGTTAATGGTCAATTGCTGAGTGTCGAGGGGATCCTGGTAGAACAGAAGTCCGGCGTAAGTGCCGTCATTCGGCGCGTACATTTTTACGTTTGAACCGCCGTTGATGGTGACGTCGGCCCCGCCAGTGATGAAGAATGTGACACCGCCGCTATACGTACAGGTAAAGGCGGGAGCTCCGACGAAATCCGTGGTTCCGCCAGCGCAAACATTCGTACTGGCATTAACCGTCAAACCGCCGGTGATGTAGTAAAGGCCAGGACTGAAAATCGTATTGCCGGTGACGTGAATCGTGGTGTAGCTCCCAGGCGTATATGTCGTGATCCCACCCGTAGTCGAAGAAGTACCAGCTCCGGGCGCGGGAGGAATTGGATATTTGGTAGCAAATGGGTCGCCGGAATAGGCCATGCCCGAAACAGGAGTGGGGCAAACGCCTGCAGGAGTATTGGAGGTGCAATCAGGAGTCGAGTTGTTGGGAAGATTCACTGCGCCGCCAACACCGATGGAGCCCATCTTCACGCTGACATTTCCGTTGGCCACAAAGTTTCCGTTATCAACAACGCCGCAGGCAGGGCCGTAGATGTAGTTGGTGCCAGTGCTGCCAAAGCCAGCCTTGTTGAAGTTCACTTGCTTGGTTGGGGTGCCCAGCGAATAGATGCAGCCGCTACCACCGACGGGTCCACCGCCGGTATTGGTCGCAACGGCGCGGGCCAAGACAACTTGCCGGTCCACACCGAAAATCCTCATGAAGTACGTGGGCTGGACCTTGGCGACAAGGGCTTCTACGTAATTCGAACTATTCACCAGCTTGTGCGGGCCGCCATCAATCGTGGAGCCATTAAAGGCAACGTCCTGAGGGTGGTTCACCCACACGCAAGTTGTGCCGATAGCCGCGGTAGGAACACAGTTCGCCACGTCTGCACCACCACCATCCTGGTAGCCGCCTTGAGTTGCCGCAGTCTGCGCAGCAGTCTGCCAACCGGTGTAGGTCAGATTCGAAGCACCCGCAATGGCAGCGGCGTCCGCGGCACTCTGTTGGAGGCGCTTCTGATAGCGCAACGTGCCCATGTCTAACGCCAAGCCAGCGAATCCGGCGAGAACTACGAGTCCGAATGCCACGCCGATGA
>DASSYL010000149.1:0-2961 GCA_035703315.1 Candidatus Acidiferrum sp.
TACCCTTTTTCCGCTGCGCCCGCTCGTACCGCAGCGCAATCAGCCCTTTCGAAAACGACTTGTTCTGAGCCAGCACAAATTCCCGCTGCGGAAAACCGTTTGGGAAAGCCGGAATCCCTTCGCCGATCAGCGTCGGCACCACTCCCAGATAAAGCTCGTCAATTAGGTCATCCCGTAGAAAGGCTCGCGCCAGTTCGCCGCCGCCCATCATCCAGATATCTTTTCCCTTCTTCTTTCGTTCCAGTGCGAGCCATTTCCCAGGCGCGTCTTCGACGAACGTCACGCCCTCGCGCTCGCCCGCTTCTTGCGAATGCGAAAAAACAAAGCACTTCAGTCCGAAGCTGCTGAACTTCCCGCCGCTCATCTTCAGCCCGGCCTCGTACGTTTTCCGCCCCATAGCAGCCACGTCAATCCGCTTAAAAAATGGCCCCATCGAATAGTCCTTCGGCATAAACAGAAAATCCACCGAACCATCTAGCCGGGCGATATACCCGTCCAGGCTTATCCCCACTCCGTAAATCACTTTCCGCATTGGCCCGCTCCTTTCTTTGAGCCTCTACGTGTCTCCCAGCTTCAAAATGCATGAATGGTTCGTGGTCAGGGTGTCGATTTTCCGCCGCAACTTCTCGCGCGTACTGCCGACAGTATGCGCGCCACAAATTCGTGCTCCGGATCGGTCGAGCCCAGAATGTCCCATCCCGTAAATGTCGCGATCAGTTCTTCCCGCGGAAACAAAAGCAAATTCTGCCCGCCGAAGCCTCGCGCCATCCACACCAAATCGGCTGAATCCCTGCGCGGCAGCAGCCACCACTTGAATCCATATTTGTAATCTTCCTCAGCGGCGATAAACGGCGTCACCGAATCCGTTACCCAATCTTTCGAAATCATTTGCTTCCCCCTCCAGCTTCCGCCGTGCAGATACAAATACCCGATCTTCGCTAGGTCCCGACCGCGTAGGTACAGCCCGCCTTCCGTATCCACCTCACCGAGATAAGTCTTCTTCCAGAAATGCTCGGTCTCCAGCGGCTGAAACAGATATTTTTCTCCGTATGAATCGATGTCTTGCCCCGTCTCTTTCAAAAAGATATGCGCCAGCAATTCCGAAACTCCACTGCTATAGTTGAAAACCTTTCCCGGCTCCGCAACCATCGGCTTGTCAATCACATACTGCACCCAGTCATCGGTCGCCTCCATCAAACTGGAATCGCTGCGCGGATCGTCATACGGCACGTCCTCCGTCCATGCCAGTCCGGCCGTCATGGTCAGCACGTGCCGCAGCGTCATCCGCCGCTTGCGATCATCCACATTCTTCACTTTCGCGGTGTCAAAATATTTCAGTACCGGCGTATCCAGGTCCGCCTTGAAGTCCCCTCGCTGAAGCGCAATTCCGATAATCACCGAGCTCACCGTTTTGCTCACCGACTGCATGCTGTGCAAGTCCGTTCCGTGATAGTAGGGGTGCCACGCCGGATCAAAATAGTTGTACGGTCCAGTGAGCCGCGCGTTCAGCGGGCCGCGCTCCTTCGCCTGCTTCTCGTAAATCTTCGCGTAGTCAT
The DNA here is from genome assembly GCA_035703315.1 of Candidatus Acidiferrum sp. Classification (GTDB taxonomy): domain Bacteria; phylum Acidobacteriota; class Terriglobia; order Acidiferrales; family UBA7541; genus Acidiferrum. The sequence continues at coordinate 1,557 of DASSYL010000149.1, forward strand.
GCTCATATTTCCGCGCGAACACTTCCTTCCCACACCGAAACACTGCGAAGCTGTCCACCAGCGGATATTTCCCGCTCTTCAAATCAGCATCCAGCGCATTCAACGTGCTCTCATCCAGCCCGACTTGCGCGGGCGCGCTCATCGCCCAATCCTTCCCGGGCCATTCCAGTTTTTCGGTTTTCGCTTCTTCCTTGCATCCGCCAAAATTTAACACCACGCAGGCAAGAAGGGTTGTCGCCAGTTTGCTCAAGGTTTCATCCCCTGATTCCACATCTCGCGTTTCACTTTCCAATTTCCGTCGGCTTCCCGGTGTAGTACCAGCAGCATCTTTCCGCGCCCATCAAACACCGGCCGGTCATCCGGCGGCCGCACCACCTGATGCTCCAGCGCCCATTCCGAAGCCCAATCTTCGCTCACTTCGATTCCCTGAAAATCCAGCTCCATCTTTTCCATCCGCCAGCCCTTCAACTGAACGGTCACGCCCGTCAGGAATTTGGTGATCGCCGGCTTGCCGACGATCGGCGACTTCTCCGGCAGCAAACTCACGCCGTCTTCCGCCCACATTCCGAGGAGCGCCTCGTCCATCCTCAAATGTGCTTCCAGAAATTTCGCATTGAATGTATCAATCTCCCGGCGTCGCTCATCCGCCGTGACAGTTTGCGCTGACCCTTCTTCACTTGGCCGCGAGGCTGCTGCCATCACAACTCCGGCCAACCCCACGACCGCGACATAAGCCAGCATCCTGCTTACCGTGATTCCCTCCCTGAGGCTGTCTTGGCGTCCTCCGTGCCTCCGCATTTCGCTTACTTGTTCTAATAAATCAGCTTCAGCGAAAACTGGATCTGCCGCGAAGTCCCCGCCGTCTTATTGATAATCCCGAATCCGCTCCCACGCACCACGTTGTTCGGCAGTCCAAAATTCACGATATTGAAAGCGTTAAAAAACTCCGCGCGAAACTGCAGGATACATAGCTCATTCTTGCCGCGGCTCCCAAACGAAGTGTCCTTGATCAAACTGAAATCAAAGTTGTGATATCCAGGCCCACGAAACGTACTCCTCCCCAGCGTCCCAAATCGCCCGCCGTTCGGCCCGGTCCCGCCTGCCACTCCAATCGGAACATGGAAGAACGAACTATTGTCCGCTCCCAAACCAAAATAATCCTCGCGCACGTTCCGGTTCGTCGAAAAATCCGGTGTCCCGATCTGGTCTGGCCGGTCGGCTCCCGCCGCTCCTACCCCCGTTTGTTGCTCTCCCGAAAACACCGTGAACGGCGACCCGCTGGTCAGCGTAGTGATATTCAAAATCTGCCACCCGCGCGTCAACTTTTTGCTCACCGGCCGCAGAAAACTCACCTTGTCCAAAGGCAACGCCTGGAACACGCTCAGCGTAAACACATGCGTCACGT
>DASSYL010000184.1:0-5565 GCA_035703315.1 Candidatus Acidiferrum sp.
ACAGTCGCAAAAGTGGAAGAGGTGTTGAGAGCTTTTGCTGAGCGGGACGACATTCTCAATTCAAAGTTTGCAAGTGCAACTTCTTCATCTGAGGGTATGCAAAGCAGACCCTTAAACCCGGAAACCCGGAATGAAGTCCTGACTGCGGTGCGCCGGTTCCCGGCCCGCGCGGCGGAGTATAAGGACTGGCCGGAATGGGTGGAGGAGCGGCTGCGCGAGGTGTATCGCGGAAAAGGGATCGCGCGGCCATATTCGCACCAGGCCGTAGCGGCGGAGGCGACGCAGGGTGGAAAGAATGTGGTGATCGTGACGCCGACGGCTTCCGGGAAGACGTTGTGCTACAACCTGCCGGTGATTGACGCGATTTTGAAGAATGAGGATACGCGGGCGCTTTATTTGTTTCCAACCAAGGCGCTGGCGCAAGATCAGTTGGCGGAATTGTATGACCTAGAGCTGAGACTCGGGAAGGCCGAAGAAAGTGGCGAGTGGAGGTGTGCGGCTATTCCTCAGGGGCTAAAGCCCGCTGATGGACAGCCCGGTTATGTCGGACCTGAAGGTCCGACCCCCGAAATACTGAAAAAGGCGCCCGCCACAGAAGGCGGCCGTTACAAGACCGAGAGGCAAAATCTCGTCCCGAATTTTGGGGTGTTCACGTATGACGGGGACACGCCTAGCGATGCGCGGAAGGCAATACGGGAGAAGGGGCACATTGTCCTGACGAATCCGGACATGCTGCACACGGGGATTTTGCCGCACCACACGAAGTGGACGCGGCTGTTTGAAAACTTGAAGTTCATCGTGATTGATGAATTGCATTCTTATCGCGGAGTTTTTGGGAGTCATTTGTGCAACGTGCTGCGGCGGCTGCGGCGGATTGCGAAATTTTACGGGAGCTCGCCGCAATTTATTTGCTGTTCAGCAACGATTGCGAATCCGGGTGAGCTGGCGGAGCGGCTGCTTGAGGATCGGGTGGAGGTACTGAGCGCGAATGGCGCACCGGCGGGAGAGAAGACGTTTGTTTTTTACAATCCACCGGTCGTGAACCGCGCATTGGGGATCCGGCGCAGTTACATCAATGAAAGTTCGCGGGTGGCGCAGGAATTCTTGAAGCGCGATTTGCAGACGATGGTGTTCGCGAATTCGCGGCTGCACACGGAGATCTTGCTGACGTACCTACAGCAAGCGAATCCGCATTTTCCCGGGATGCCGGAGCCGATTCGCGGCTATCGCGGCGGTTATTTGCCGAGCGAGAGGCGCCAGATCGAACGCGGATTGAAGGAAGGCCGGATTCGCGGCGTGGTTTCGACGAGCGCGCTGGAGTTGGGGATCGATGTGGGCTCTCTGGACGCAGCCGTGATGGCAGGCTATCCGGGAACGATTGCAGCGACTTGGCAGCGGGCGGGGCGCGTGGGACGGCGGAGCGGAAGTTCGTGCGCGGTTATGGTGGCATCGTCGGCGCCACTCGATCAATTTATCGTCCGGCACCCGGATTATTTTTTTGGCAACACGCCGGAGCATGCGTTTATCCAGCCGGACAATCTGGAAATTCTGGTGAATCACCTAAAATGCGCGGCGTTCGAGCTGCCGCTAGGGCCGGAAGAAAAATTCGGCGAAGCGGATTTGCCGGATTTGAGCGCGCGGCTGGCGGAAGCGGGATATCTGCATCGCGCAGGGACACACTACCATTGGACGCAAGAAGCGTATCCGGCGGACACGGTGAGTTTGCGGTCGGTGACCAGCGACAATTTCATCGTGATTGATATTACGGTCGCACCGGAAGTACTCGGCGAGGTGGATTTTCCTAGTGCGCTGACGACCGTGCACGAAAAAGCGATCTATCTGCACGGCGGCGAACAATATCACGTGGAGCACTTGGATTTCAAAGAGCGCAAGGCGTATGTGAAGAAAGTGGATGTGGATTATTACACCGACGCAGTGCGGTACACGCAGGTGCGGGTGCTCGAGGTGGCTGAACATGCCCGAGCGGACGAGGGAAGGCCGGAGATTGCGGCGAGCAAGTCGCATGGCGATGTACTAGTGCGGTCACAAGTGGTGGGCTTCAAGAAAATCAAGTTTTTCACAAATGAGAATATCGGCGCTGGCAAGCTGGAGCTGCCGGAAAACGAGATGCACACAACGTCGTATTGGCTGACGCTGGAGCGGGGAATGGTGGAGTCGCTGCCATTTTCAGTGAGCGAGCGGCAGAGTGGAATGTTCGGCCTGCTGCACGCGATGAAGTCGGTAGCGACGCTGCTGCTGATGTGCGACGGACGCGATTTGGCAACGGCAATTGGGGAGCGGCCGCCGGCGCCAGGCGAAGCGAGCGAAGAGTTCACGCCGGCTCGGCTGGAAGATGTGATGAATGGTATCGATTGCGAAATTGCGAAAGAGTCCTTTGAGCCGAATTTGTTCTTATACGACGCGTATCCGGGCGGTATTGGATTTTCGGAGCCGCTATTTCGGGCGAGCGAACTGCTGCTGGCGAAGACGCGAGAATTGATTGCTGGCTGCGGCTGCGAGGCGGGATGTCCTTCGTGCGTCGGGCCGGCGGGAGATCTGGCGCTGCACGCGAAGGAAGCGGCGTTGACAATTTTGCAAAGGATTTGCGGGTAAATGGCGACGGCGGACAAATTTGCGCGGTTATCGGCATTGCGGCCCGTGGGAAGCACGAATGCAACGGCACAAGTTGGCGCGCTGCGCACCAGCGAGCGGCCGGCGCCAACCGACGAGGAATGCATGCTGGCGCGCGTGATCGGCGCAACAGTTTCGCAGACTGAGTACGGGAACCATTTGAGCGTGCGGAACTGGCACGCGACACCGGAATTTTGTGCGCCATCGGAAGGAGTGATCGAGTTACTAGCTACGGCAACGTCCCGCAAAAACGGCAAGGGAACAAATTCGCTGGGACGGGATGTGACAGATCCTTCGAATTGGCTATTTTTGGATACGGAGACAACGGGATTGTCGGGTGGGACGGGGACGTATGCGTTTCTGATCGGAATTGCCTGGTGGGATTCGGGTGGGTTGCAGGTGGAACAGTTTTTGATGCGGGATTTTTCGGAAGAGCATTCGGTGCTACTCGAGCTGGCGGAGCGGCTGGCGGAGCGACCGGTGCTGGTGACGTTTAACGGAAAGACGTTTGACTGGCCGCTGCTCGAAAGCCGGTACCTGATGACGCGCAGCATTCGCGTGCCGCAATTGGCGGCGCATCTGGATTTGCTGCACCCAGCGCGGGCGGTGTGGAAACTGCGGCTGGGTTCGGTAAAGTTGACCGAGCTAGAGGAGCACGTATTGCATGCGAAAGGGCTGGGTTGGGACCGGGCGGATGATGTGCCGTCGAATATGATTCCGCAGTTCTATTTTGACTACTTGCGCGGGCGATCGGTGGCGCCGCTGGCCGGCGTAGTGCGGCACAACCGGAATGATTTGCGGGGGCTGGCGGCGCTGTTTGGAAAATTGAACGAGCTGCTGGGCGACGAAAAACACAGCGAAGACGCGGACGGACTGGACTTGTTTGGATTGTCGCGTTACCTGCATCGCCGGGGCGAAGCGAAACGTGCTGAGGCCGCCTGCACCGCGGCGCGGGAGCGCGGTCTGCCCATTGTGTTTGATGCTCTGGCGCAGTGGGAGCTGGCCAGTATGGCAAAGAAGCGCGGGGAGCACGACACAGCGGCGGATATCTGGAGAGAACTAGCGCGAGACGAAGATTGGCGCGTGGCGGCATGCGAGGAACTGGCGAATTTTCATGAACGGCGGCGTAAGGAGTATGCGGAGGCGTTGAAGTATGCACGGCAAGCCATCGTGGCGCTGAAAAAGCAGGGGTCAGAGAAGAACTACCGTGCGCATACTGGTACCGCCCTCAGAAAATTTGAACGGTTGAGCAAGAAGATTGCGCGGCTGGAATTGCGCTTGGCGAGAAGTGGTCGCACGGCGTCGCTGCTGCGGACGGAGCGGAAATCGTGGGGTTACCGGGAGCAGGAAATCGCCGGTTGAATTGAAAACCGATCCGCGGTCCTGGTGGGAGTTGCGCCGGGGCGCTGGCTGGGTTCGGGAAGCGCGCCCAGTTGGAGTTGCTTATTAAGTTCGGAAAAAAGCGAGCGGTCGCCGCCTTCGAGCGTAAGGCATTCCGTGGCAGTGCAGCGCAGAAAGACGCCGCCATCCGGCGTTTCGAATGAAAAGAAATTGGGGCGGCGGAACAGGTCGGCGCGCTTCTCGTGTTTTTTCTCAAGCAATTCGGAATATTGGCCGAAGAAGCGGTTAGCCTGTTCGCCGGAAACCAGATGCAACCGCGTGACGAGCAGCAGCCGTTTGGAAGGCTGGTGCTCATAGACCAGGTAGCGGTCGCCGTCCCAGCCGGCAGCGAGAGGGGCCGCGCGGTCCTCGCCGAGATATTGCTTCAGGACTTCCTTCCAGCCGAATTCGCCCATCAGGTTGTCGTCGAGCTTTTTCCAGTCTTTGCCGAGTTTGGGCTGAATGTCGGGCAGTGCAACCTTTTCGGGAACGTGGCCGGCCTTGTAAAGGGCTGGATGCATGATCTGCTGTGTTGAGACGGGCGGATTTTTGAAGACTTGGCCGAGGGCACTCCAGCCGGACGGCTTCAGCGCAGCGGCAGTGAACTTCATTCCAGCGAAATAAGGGAAGACCAGGGCATCCTTGATAAAGGGCGGCGCCTTTTTCATGGAGGGCGAGTCGCCGATATCGCCCGTGAGGAGCGAGGGATCGAACTCGGGCATTTCGTTGACGGACTTGCCGGTGCCTTGCAGGAGGTAGTCGACCATGGCGGCCATGGCGGAACCTTCGAGGAAGGCTTCGCGGGCGAGCTCAGCATCGTCATTGGGGCGAGCGGCCTTGAGCCACGTTTCAATCTGGAAATGCTGATCTTCGAGCGCGTGGGTGAGTTCGTGAGCCATGACCATGCGCTGATCTTCCAGGGGAATCCAGTCGGCGATGTAGAATTCGTGGGCTTTGGGGTCGTAGAGACCGGCGATCTGTTCGGTCAGCAGCTCAACCATGAACGAATCGAGGTCGAAATTCTTGGGCAGCAGGCCAAAAGCTTCGGCGGCGCGTGCGTCGGCGTAGCGCTGGGCGACGTCTTTGTCTTCGTCCATTTGGCGAATGACGTAGGCCCGGATATCGTCGCGGGAACGGAGGGTCTTTTTGAGTGGGGAAACCAGGGAGAGGCCGGTGATTTCGCTCATGTTGTGGAGGACTTCGTCGGCGGCCTGAGCAAATTCGGCGGGCGAGGCGGTGGGGGGTGCGGGCGTCGAATCGGTGCTCTGCGCGAGGGAACCGCAAGGGGCCAGCAGCATAAGAAAGAAAAGAACCTTCAAGCTGCGGAACGGCCGCGCAGAACCCGTGACTGTGCTCATGGTTTGAGGATAGCAGATAAAACGTTGCTGCCGGCCTGGGCAGAGTCAACTCCACAGATGTCGTCGGCGTCGATTTCGATGCGTATCCAGTCGAAGGAACGGGAGCGGCTGTGGCTTCGTTCAACGATATAGTGGCCTAAAGTACCCTTCGGCGTGGTGGAAGCCATCAACGGCAGCATCAAAACCTCGGCTACAA
>DASSYL010000298.1:0-4281 GCA_035703315.1 Candidatus Acidiferrum sp.
CAAGGCCGAGAGCGCCTCGAAATGCTGTTCGCGCAGACCTTCCGTCAGCGCCTTCCCGGCTTCGCGGTCGCCGCGCTTAGCCTGATCCGCCGCGCCGATCAGCCGGTTGGTCACGCCACTCATTGCGGAAACCACGCCAACCACTGGACCTCTATTCGCTGCCGTGGTTACGATTTGCGCGGAGCGTCGAATGCACGTCGCATCTCCCACCGACGTGCCGCCAAATTTCATTACTTGCAGTTTGTGCGTCATGGACTCTTGGACTTAACTAAAAATGATAACCTCCGGAGTCAATCGCTCCGGCACTTTCTGCTCGTAGTGTTTCATGTGCTGCAGCATTGCCCATCCGCTCCAAACCATACCCGGACCATTTGGTCCACGATTTGTTCAATCCGCGGACAGGGAGTATAAAAAGATGTCGCGCGCAATTCCCAAAACGCATGTGTCCTGTGGGCCTAGCCGAGCATCCAACTGGAACGCCTGCGTAATCGAGAACGAACCAAATGGCCAAACCTGTCCTGCTGACCGTTGATGATGATCCTGAGGTATTGCGCGCCGTTGAACGCGACCTGCGCAAACGCTACGCCGACCGCTACCGCATTTTACGCGCCGAATCCGGAGCCACCGCGCTGCGCTCGCTAGAAACGCTAAAACGCCGTAACGAATCGGTTGCGCTTTTTCTTGCCGACCAGCGGATGCCGGAAATGAACGGCGTCGAGTTTATCGGCCGGGCCATCAATCTTTATCCCGAAGCGAAACGAGTTCTCCTCACCGCATACGCGGATACGGACGCTGCCATTCAGGCCATCAATCACGCCCGCATCAACCATTATCTGCTCAAACCGTGGGATCCGCCCGAAGAGCAGCTCTATCCGGTGATCGACGACTTGCTGGAAGACTGGCAGGCCAACCATCGTCCGGCATTTGACGGAGTGCGTGTCCTCGGCCACCGTTGGTCGCCACGGTCGTATGCCATTCGCGATTTTCTGGCGCGCAACCAACTTCCCTACCGCTGGCTCGATGTCGAAGCAGCCGATCGCGACAAAGAAGTCCGTGCCGCCCTGGACGTCGTCCAACGCGACTCGCTCAAATTGCCCGCCACCATTTTTCAGGACGGCTCGGCTCTTTCCGATCCGTCGCAAGCCGACCTCGCCGCCAAACTCGGCCTCCGTACCAACGCCACTACGTCCTTCTACGATCTGCTCATCGTGGGCGGCGGCCCCGCCGGCCTTGCTGCCGCCGTCTACGGCGCATCCGAGGGGCTCTGTACGGTGATGATCGAACGCGAAGCCCCCGGCGGGCAAGCCGGCATGAGTTCGCGCATCGAAAACTACTTAGGTTTCCCCTCCGGACTGAGTGGCGCCGACCTTGCACGCCGCGCCGTCACGCAAGCCCGCCGCTTCGGAGTTGAGATCCTCGCCCCGCAGGAAGTTTGCAGCCTGCGCGTCGAAGGCGGCTCCAAATTCGTCAAGCTCTCCGACGGAAAAGAAATCGGCGCGAAGGCCCTAGTCATCGCCACTGGCGTTTCGTATCGCAAACTTGATGTTCCTGGCCTCGAACAATTGCAGGGCGCAGGCGTATATTACGGAGCGGCCATGACCGAAGCCGCTACCTGCAAGGACGAGGACGTCTACGTGGTCGGCGGAGCAAATTCGGCCGGGCAAGCCGCGATGTTCTTTTCTAAATACGCACGCCGCGTGATCATGCTGGTTCGCGGCTCCTCTCTGACTTTGAGCATGTCGCAATACCTGATCGAACAAATCAAGCAGACGCCGAACATCCACGTCGAATACAACTCTCAAGTCACCGAAGCGTTTGGCACCGATCGGCTCGAGGGACTCTCGGTTCTGTGCTCGACCAGTGGCGAAACACAGCGCGTTCCCGCCGCTTCCCTTTTCATCTTTATTGGCGCTGCGCCATTTACCGACTGGCTTGCCGGCGTTGTGGAACGCGACGAGAAAGGTTTCATCCTCACCGGGCGTGACCTGATGCGGGACAACAAGCTGCCGCGCGGCTGGCCGCTCGAGCGCGAACCGTGGCTGCTCGAAGCCAGCGTGCCCGGCGTCTTCATTGCCGGCGACGTGCGCTGCCGCTCCATCAAACGCGTCGCTTCCGGGGTCGGTGAAGGCGCCAACGCCGTGCAATTCGTTCACCAATACCTGGGGACGGTGTAACCATGTCCAGCTCCACCAACGCCGCGCAGATAGAGAGCATCATCGCCGGCCTCAAAACCAACTCTGACTTTGCCGACTTGTCTCATGAAGATTTGACCTGGCTGGCAGAACGGATGGAAGACGTCCGCTTCGCCGCTGGGTACGTGCTGGGGCGCAAGGGCGATCCGATCGAGCATCTCAACGTGATTCTCGAGGGCGAAATTCAAGTTGAATTTCCGGAAGAACCGGGTACTCCCCGATTTATCGCCCGCAAGGGCCAAATTACGGGAGCCTTGCCTTTTTCTCGCCTGAAGAATTACATCGGCACGGCCCGGGCGGCGCTGCCACTGCACGCTTTGCGCTTGCACATGCAATATTTCCCGGAGTTGATTCAGCGCATCCCAGTGCTCGGATACCGGTTGGTCGCTGTAATGTCCGACCGCATTCGCGAAACGACTCGGCAGGAAACGCAGCGCGATAAGCTCATGGCGCTCGGGAAACTTTCCGCCGGCCTGGCGCACGAGCTCAACAATCCCGCCGCTGCCGCACAACGAGCCGCGAAGAACCTCAAGGAAGCGATGGATAATGTCCGCTCCGCGAGCTTGAAGCTGTTGCAGCATCCTCTGAGTAATGAGCAGCGCATGGCGGTCTTCGCGTTTGAACGTGACGTGACCGATCGCGTTGCGGAGAAAAGCGATTCGCACCTTGATCCCATCGCGCTGAGCGATCTGGAAGCAGAGCTTACGGAATGCCTAGAAGCGCATAAGGTCGAGGAACCCTGGAAAATCGCCGGGCCTCTTGCGGAAGCCAATGCAGACCTGGACAAGATGGAAGAGCTGCGCGCCAACGTTGGCGATGATGTGCTGATGGACGCTCTTCGGCGTGTCGCAGCCGTTGTTACCATCTTTCGCTTGATCCATGAAATCGACAACAGCACCAAACGAATTTCAGAACTGGTGACAGCGATCAAGCGCTATTCCTACATGGACCAGGCTTCGATGCAGGAGATTGATGTCCGCGAAGACCTGGATAATACGATCACAATCTTCGGGCACTGGCTAAAGAAGGGCATCACGGTAACCCGCGACTACGATCCCGAGCTGCCCAAAGTCTGCGCGTATGGCAGCGAGCTCAACCAGGTGTGGACCAACCTGATTGATAATGCGATTGGCGCGATGAACGGCCAGGGCGAGTTGCGCATCCGTGCGCGCCGCGACCTTGACGCGGTGTGCGTTGAAATTGGCGACAGCGGCCCCGGCATTCCTGCAGAAATCAAATCGCGCATTTTTGATCCGTTTTTTACCACCAAGCCGGTTGGTGAAGGCACCGGACTAGGATTGGATACTGCCATGCGCATTGTGCAAAAGCATCACGGCACGATCGAGGTGAAATCCAAACCCGGCGAAACGCGCTTCCTGGTGCACATCCCACTGCAGCAGCCCCGGTTTCACGCCAACAACCAGTCGAAGCAGGAACAGGAGGCTGCATCATGAGCAAGGGCTGTTCTCACATGAGCCAGATCAAGGATGTGCGCCCTCATAGCAAGGGCTGCGAAGAGTGCCTGAAGATGGGCGATATGTGGGTGCATTTGCGACTTTGCCGGGAGTGCGGCCACGTAGGGTGCTGCGACTCCTCGAAGAACAAACACGCGACGAAACATTTTCGGGCGACCAAGCACCCGGTAATGCAATCGATTGAGCCCGGGGAAACCTGGATGTGGTGCTTCGTGGATGAGGTCGCGCTGGAGACGTAGCAGTTTTCCATAGCGACGCCTGCACCCTGGGCTGTCACAGCATCGTATCGATAGTGCTCGGGTTGTTGGAAGCTGTAGAAACTTTCTATGAACGAGCGCGACGCGACGGAGCCGGTAGGAGGCCGACGTTGCCGCTCCGAACTACGGAGCGCGGGCAGAGGGGAGCGGACGGTCCGGCCGTCGCTCGATTCCCGAACAAGCAAAATACATCTAAGCCATCCGATCCTTATCATAAATAGAGTGATAGTGCATCTTGTGTTGCGGTTCGAACGGGCCGCGGGCTTTTCGCGTGGGCTGCGGATTCGTCACCAGTTTGAGGCGGCTGGTATGATTTCCCATGACCAAAATTGAATGCCAAGGTGTGTTGTTCGATCT
>DASSYL010000513.1:0-4651 GCA_035703315.1 Candidatus Acidiferrum sp.
CTGCAAAAAGGAGAAAAGGTGGCCGAAGAACTTTGGGAAGAATGGGAGAACCCAGTGCCAACCGAACAGCCCGGCATTCAGATGGTCAGCGAACCTGATCCAGAGGCGGTCAACATGCTGGAAAAGGTACAGCGCATCGAACGGTTCATCACGCGAAACGACCGCGAAAGCCTGCGGCAGTATTTGTCGATTCTCGTTCCGCAATTCGAGAGGAATCGTCAAGAGATGTTCCTGGAAGACGAGCCACTCCCGATTTTTGTGGAAACGCAGCCGGGGATTCAGCCATGACCTTGAAGATTCCTCTCTCTGCCCCGGACGTCGGAGATCGCGAACTACGCTACGTCGAAGAAGTGATGCGCTCGGGGACCTTGAGCCTCGGCCCAATGCTGCCGAAGTTTGAGGAAAAATTCGCAGCAGCCATTGGCCGGAAACACGCGGTCGCCGTCAACAGCGGGACTTCGGCTTTGCACCTGTGCGTTCGCGCCGCCGAAATAGGTGCCGGTCACGAAGTTATCACCACTTCCTTCAGCTTTGTCGCATCTACGAACTGCTTATTGTATGAAAACGCCACGCCGGTGTTCGTCGACATCGATCCCGCCACTCTCAACATTTCTCCTGCGAAAATCGGCGAATTTCTGGCACGGTGCTGCCGGCGAGACGAGCAGGGCCGCGTAATCAACCGTGAAACGGGCAGGGAAGTGAAAGCCATTCTGCCAGTGCATGTCTTTGGTTTGCCGTGCGATATGAAACCAATTCGGGAGATTGCCAACACCTACCGTCTGACAATCATTGAAGACTCTTGCGAGGCCATCGGAGCCACTTATCGCGGCCGGCAAGCGGGAACGTTCGGCGAAATGTCCTGTTTCGCCTTTTACCCCAACAAGCAAATGACCACCGGTGAAGGCGGAATGATCGTTACCGACAGCGAACGCCTTGCGCGATTGTGCAAAAGCATGCGCAATCAAGGCCGGGGGGAGGATGGCTCCTGGTTGCGGCACGAGCGGGTCGGTTACAACTACCGCCTGAGCGACATTCATTGCGCGCTCGGTCTGGCCCAGATGGAGCGTTTGACCGAAATGCTCGAGAAACGGGACCGGGTGGCGCGCGCTTATCATCGGGCGTTGCAAGGCATCCCGCATCTGCGAACACTGGAATCGTTTACGGGCGCCGAACGCAGCTGGTTTGTGTACATCGTCCAATTGGATCCTCAGGTGGAGCGGCACACTCGCGACCGCATCCTCGAGCGATTGCGCGCCGCTGGCATCGGCTGTCAAGCATATTTCCCGGCCATCCACCGGCAGCCCTTCTTGAAAGACTCCGTTCACTTGCCGCTGGGGCGGCTCCCTGAAACGGAAATCGCCGCGGATCGGTGTTTGGCCCTGCCATTTTTCTCTAATTTGAAAAGCGAACAGATTGAGTACGTCGCGGAAGAACTGCGCCATGCCGTCGCCGCAGAGTGCGACGTCACGGAAATTCCGGTTGGGGCACAAGGCAAATTTTCCGATACGGGCTCAACCTGGCGGGAGCGTGTATGAACAGTGCATCTGCTCAGATTTCTTTGCAGGACGTCCCTACCAACGCTGGCCGGATGACGCAACCTCCGGAAGCCGCGCCCAAACGGCAAGTGACCGGCATACACCTCGGACACAACGCCGCTGCCGCGCTGGTCGAGGACGGGCGGCTGGTCTTTGCGATGCAGGAAGAACGTCTCTCGCGCGTCAAGAACCAGGGCGGGCTGCCCGTGCTCACCCTTGACTACATCAGCGGGATTACCAACGGGCAGCACGAAAGCGATGTGTCGCGGAACGTTGCACTCGGCGGCAAAAACCTGTCGCTCTGTTACTGGCGGCGCGACGACATTCTTCGTACGGCTGGAAGCGGCGCGCCGAATTTTGTCGGCCGGGCCAAAAATCTCGCTCGCAGTAACGCGGCGATCTCCGACTGGATCAATCAACGCAAGTGGAGCGGAATCGCAGAGAGCCTCGAGCCGGTAATGGGTGGCTCGGAACTCCCAGTGCACGGCCTCGACCACCACATGTGCCACGCGGCATCGGCTTATTTTGGCTGGGGAAAGATGGACGACGAAGTCCTCGTTCTCACGTGCGACGGCGCAGGTGATCGCCTTTGCGCGACGATCAACATCGCGCGGAACGGCAAAATTCGCCGCGTCGCTGGAGTGGACGAGAGCCACTCCATCGGAGCGCTCTACGGCAAAATCACCTACCTCTCCGGCATGGTGCCGATGGAGCACGAATACAAACTCATGGGCCTCGCTCCTTATGCGGAGAAGGCGCGCGAGTCTCAGTCAATCAGCGAGGAATTTGAAAGGCTATTTGCCTTCGATGGTGAAAATCCGATGCTGTGGGCACGGACTCCCGGTTGCCCCCCGCTGCAATACAGTGCGGAATTTCTCTCCAACATGCTGCGGCGCAAACGTTTTGATCACATTGCCGGCGGGGTTCAACTCTTTGTCGAGCGCTTCCTGGTTCGTTGGGTGCAGAACTGCATCGCCGAAACTGGCATTCGCAAGGTCGCGCTCAGCGGTGGCGTGTTCATGAACGTTAAGGCCAACCAGAAAATCCTGAACCTACCTGAGGTCGACGAACTCTTTATCTTTCCCTCCTGCGGGGATGAGACCAATTCGATCGGGGCGGCCTGGTTGCTCGACCAGCAGCTGAGCAAGAAAATGCCAGAGAAGCTGGGGGCGTTCTATCTTGGGCCGGAGTACTCGGATGTCGATATTGAAACCGCGCTGAGAAATTACAAGTTCAAAAGCGCTGTCGAAACGAAACACCAGCAAGAAGTCGAACGCGATGTCGCGCAGCTTCTGGCCAAGGGCAGTGTAGTCGCGCGCTTCAAGGGCCGCATGGAGTTCGGCGCGCGAGCGTTGGGGAATCGGTCGATCTTGGCGAATCCCGCCGTACCCGGCGTCGTGAAAATCATCAACGAAATGATCAAGTGCCGCGACTTCTGGATGCCTTTCGCACCGTCAGTTCTTGCCGAACGCAGCGAACGCTATTTCTTCAAGCCCAAACCCGTTGAAGCTCCTTATATGATCCTGACCCTTGACAGCCGTCCCGAAAAACGCGAAGCGATGGCCGCGGCGATTCATCCCTACGACGCGACGGGCCGGCCACAGGAAGTTTACGAATCCTGGAATCCCGACTATCACCGTTTGATCAGTCATTTTGAACAAATCACCGGAGAAGCAATCATCCTGAACACTTCGTTCAATCTTCATGGTGAGCCCGTGGTTTGTTCACCTGAAGATGCGCTGCGAGTCTTCGATATTTCCGGCTTGGAGCATCTCGCGCTCGGAGATTTTCTTCTTTCAAAGAAATAGCGATCAGGTGAGCGCCGCGCTCAACCGATCGCAAAAAACCGTAACCTGGTGATATGAGCTCAACCGCAAATCCAACTGAGTCCGCCAGCGGCCCGCCAGAAGTGCCGTCACAGCGTTCCGCCATCCTGGGCATGCTTGGCCGCAATACCTTCTGGCTATGGCTGGACATGGGCGCGCTGCGCATCGGCGGGCTGCTCGCCGGATTTTTCCTGATCCGTTATTTCGGCCCGCACGATTTCGGACTCTACAGCACGGCGATGGCCATCGGTTTTCTGGTTAACGCGCTCAGCGATCTGGGGCTGACGCGCTACACGGCAAAAGCCGTGTCCGCCGACCGGCGCGAAGGGCCAGCGATTCTGGCAGTAACTTATTTGTCTACCGCGGTTTTTGCGGCGCTGGAGCTCATCGCCCTCGCCCTCGCCCTGTCGCGAGGCGATACCGCCGCAGCGGTCATCATCGCCGGTTTATTGGTGAACAATTTCGAAGGCTCAGCGATTCTTTGCTCCGCAATGTTGAACGCAACTCTACGCGCTCGCCTCATTTTGCCTGGCTCAGTCATCAGCACACTTTGCTTGATTCTTTTCGCGACGTTGGTGGTTGTCCTGCATTTGCCTGTGCTTACGTTCATTTTGCTGAGTTGTGGCCGCAGCTTCGTCGTTTTTATAGTCCGGCTCTGGCAGTTGCGTGACCTTTGGCCCGATGCGGCCGCTTGGGGCAGGCAAAAACTTGGCGCAACGATTCGCTCTGCCTGGCCTTACTTCACTTACAACATCACCCAGGTGAGTTACGGGCGTATTTCGATCGTCTGCTTTGGATTAGTCGCTTCCCAGGCGTGGGTTGGTATCTACTCGGCCGCATTCGTCCTTTCGGATATCTACCCGCAGTGGAGCTACTCGGCGAGTGGCGCCGTCTTGCCTTTGTGGACCCGGCTCTATGAAGGAAGCCGAATGCAGGAGTTAGTCGAGACGCGCGAATCATTGCTGGACGTCATTGTGCTGATTTCCGTGCCGATCGCCATCGGGCTCTCGGTATTCGCGCCCGAGATTTGCGGTTTCCTCGGGCCGCGCTATGTCGCCAGCGCGCCTGTGCTCCGCATCATCGCGTACCGTGCGCTTTTGTCGGTAATTGACGGTCTCGTCGGCCACGGATTCCTGATCGCCATCAATCAAGTGCGCAAACGGCAGCGTTCTCAATTGATCGCGCTGGTCGTACTCGCGCTACTCACTCTCCTTCTCGGCCGCTGGTGGGGGCCGCAGGGAGTCGCGGTGGCCCTGTTTGTCTCCGATGCCATCCTGATCGCGCAGTATT
>DASSYL010000582.1:0-9863 GCA_035703315.1 Candidatus Acidiferrum sp.
TTTTGGTGCAGCACCGGCCGCGCCAACCCGAGTCCTTGTCCAACTGGAAATCTCGCGAACGCTCGCACACCTTGCTGCACGAAGCAGATTCCGTCGAAGCGAAATCCGTCTCCCCGTTCCAGGCGGATTCCCAGGGAATGCAGCGAAGCCAGTGTCTCCGGCATCATGCCTTCGCCGCACGTTTTGTCTACTGGAGGAGCAGCGCCATCCGCCACAGTGACGTTCATGCCCTTTTGTCGCGCGGCGATTGCAGCGGCCAGGCCCGCGGGCCCGCCGCCGACAATAAATACGTCTGTTTCCGAGTTCGCCAAGCTCATCTAGCTCACCAGCCGCTTCCGCACGATGGTAAGAACGCGCATATTATGAATCGCCAAAAGCCAATTAGAATCGCCTATGAATGGATGCTTCCATTGTGTGCTTCGATGCACTATGCGAAGTATCGGCGCCGCTAAGAGTTTGCATCGAAGTTGTCAACAATCGCCGCCTGGCACGAAGTTCGGCCTGATAAAATGGGGCTGCAAATATGCGGATTCTGGAGGCAGCGAAGACCGGCTGCCCTATGCCGCACGGAGCAATCGAATGTGCAGAAACATCAAGAACCTTTTCAATTTTGAGCCGCCGGTGACGCCGGAAGAAGTGCGGGCTGCTTCACTGCAGTTTGTGAGGAAGATAACTGGCTTCAACAAGCCGTCGAAAGCCAATGAGGCCGCGTTTCAACTGGCGATTGACGAGATCACAGCATGTTCGAGCAAGCTGCTGCGGGCACTGGAAACAGCCGCTCCGGCGAAAAATCGCGAAGAGGAAGCCGCCAAGGCCAAGGCGCGGGCGGCGGCGCGATTTGGCGACTAGGAGAGCGGCAACTAGCGTTGGTGCGGAAAGTCGCCGGCCGCGAGGTCGTTCACGGCAGTGTCGGTTTCGGCGCCGAGAATGAGGCTGAAGCTGGCGAGATAGATCCACAACATCATAACGATGAAACCGGTGAGCGCGCCGTAGATCTGCGAGATTTCCGAAGTGTGCCTCATATAGAGGTTGAAGGCACCGGTGATGACGCTCAGGCAAAGCACGGAGAGGATTGTTCCGGGCGTGAGCTTATGCTTCTCTCGCGGATGAGGCGGCAGGAAGTGATTGATCAGATAGACGCTCGCTCCAAACATCAGCAACGTCACGAGCCAGCGGAGCAAGGTGGCGAACCCATCGAACTGCGGGGTGTAGTTCAGCTTGCTCAATGCGAGTGCGATCAGTGTTTGACCGGCGGTCCAAATGCCGAACCAGGCGACCAGCAAGCAGGCGGCAAGAAATGTCGCGACGAGGGCGATGAGCCGGCGCTTGAAATAATTGCGAGTTTCGCGAAGAGAAAAAGCGCGCGTGAGCGCTTCCATCAGGCTCATGAAGCCGGTGGAGGCGCTCCAGACGGCTAGAACCAGGCCGAAGGAAAAGAATCCGCGATAGCCCTTGGAAAGCCCCAGCATGATGACCAGTAAGGTGTCCTGCGTGCGGGCGGGGAAATACGTGCTGAGCCACTTCGCGAAAGTCTGCCAACCGCCGCTGGTGGGCGCCCAGCCAAGAAGTGCGGCGACCACCAGCAAAAAGGGGAACATGGAAAGAACGAAGTAAAACGACACTTGCGCGGCGCCGTTGAGCGAATCGTTTTCGTAGCAGCGGACAACGATGCGCCTGAGCAGCAGGGCCAGAGTCTTGCCTCTGCTGGTGCCCCGGACAGCGCTGCGTTCTGCGGTAAGAACGTTCATAGGGCCATTGGTGGCGGAGAGCGTCGAGAACTACAGCATAGAGGATGGTCCCAGCAGGGGAGGAGGGGTCAATCGGTGCTTTGGTGTATCCGTAGCTGCGCGCAAAATTGTCTCGAACTGAGCTCAGTTAGGCAGGAGTTTTTGATGGCCCTCGCAGGCCTGGATCTCACGCGTACGGTGCCGGGCGGGAGTACGTTCTTCTGCGGCAAAAACTGACCGCGCCCTCACGGGGCGCCCCAGGTTCGGCGCCTCAAAACCATCACGTATAATGACTCTGCACCAAGTTTCGGGCTTTCAAAGGGATGCAATGTTGTCCAGCGCTCCGAGTCATTGCCGGGCGAGAGCGGGATCTATGTTTCGCGTGCCATGCTGCCTAATCGGCCTCAGTTTGGCGGGCCCCGGTGCGGCGGTTGGCGCGGATTCGCAAGACTACGCGAGCCAAGAAGTGCTCGCGAGTTCACCCGACGGTCAGCTGGTGGACGCCCGGGCATTTCTTGCCGAGGGCAAAGTAGAGGCGGCCGAGGCTACTGTTCGCGGCCACCTGACAAAGCACCAAAATTCCGGGGACGCGCATTTCCTGCTGGGACTGATCCTGTTTCGGAAAATCCAATCGCAGGCGACCGAGCAACTATCGTTTCCCGATTCGAGAAGTTCCGCGCGACACGCGGACAGCGCACAGTCTCGCGTGGAGTATGCTCGCGCTTCGCTGGCGGAATACACGGAAGGCGCGAAGTACGAGCGGCCGAGCGCGTCGGACCTGAAGATTGTTGCGCTCGATTATGTCTTGCTAGGCAGCTACGCGGACGCGAGCAAGTGGCTTACGCGGTCGCTTGAAGAAAACCCGAAGGACGCGGAAGCGTGGTATTACCTGGGGCGCTCGAAGTACAACGAAAACCGGTTTGAAGAAGCGATCCTGGCTTTTGAGCGATGTCTCGAACTTGAGCCGCGCAGTGTAAAAGCGCAAAGCAATCTGGGATTGTCTTACTCGGGGCTGAATCGAATTGCCGAGGCGTTGGCGGCGCTGCAGCAGGCAATCGCGTGGCAGGCTGACAGTCCCCGCAAGAGTGCCGAACCGTATATTGAAATGGGTGATCTCCTGACGCAGCAGAACCGGGCGACCGAGGCGGTTGGGTATCTGTTGCAGGCAGTGGAAATCGCGCCCGGCGAAAGCCGCGCTCGCGAAAAACTAGGGAACGCCTACTTGAACGCCAACGATCTTTCCGCAGCGCAAAGCCAGCTGGAATCCGGAATCGCTATGGATCCGGATAATCCCAGCTTGCACTATCTGTTAGGCACCGTGTACCGAAAACAGGGCCGCCCGGACAAGGCAAAGGCGGAATTGGAAAAGTTCCAAGCCTTGCAAGAAGCAAAAGGAACCGAGCGGCCGTGAGGCTCACGTCGGTCCGGCAAGCCGCTTTTGCGTGGGTGATGCTGTTTGGTGCGATGGGAGCGTTTCCGCAAGAGCAGGTCAAGCAGGGTTCTTCATCCGGGGCGAAGTTTTCCGATGTGACCGATCGCACTGGAGTGAAATTCCGCTATCTTTCGTCGCACACCACAAAAAAGTATCTGCCGGAAACCATGGGCGCAGGCGTTGCGCTGTTTGATTACGACAACGACGGGCGGCTGGACATTTTCCTTGTAAATGGCGCGCCAATCGAAGACCCCACGCCGAAGGGAACGATTCCGCGCAAGACCGGGCCCGAATACTGGAACCGCCTGTATCACCAAAAACCGGATGGCACATTCGAAGACGTTACGGAAAAAGCCGGCTTGCAGGGCGTGGGCTACGGCATGGGAGTGGCGGTGGGCGATTTCGATAACGATGGCTTCGAGGATTTGTACGTCACGGCTTATGGCGGCAATCGCCTCTATCACAACAATGGCGATGGAACTTTCACTGATGTCACCCAGCAGGCCGGCGTTGGCGGATCGGGCTGGTCCACCAGCGCGGCTTGGGTTGATCTGGACAGCGACGGTTTTTTGGACCTGGTAGTGCTGCGCTATGTAGAGTGGGATTTCGACGACATCTGGTGCGGTGAACATCGCGAAGGCTTTCGCGCTTACTGCCATCCCGATTATTTCAAGGCGGCGGTGCCGCTGGTCTATCACAACAACGGGAACGGCACGTTCACGGAAGTGGCGCAGAAAGTCGGCCTGGCCAAGCCGGCCAAGGGACTGGGCATCGCCATCGCCGACTACGACCGCGACGGGCACATTGATCTTTTCTTTGCGAACGACTCTATGGTGGAGTTTCTCTATCACAACAAAGGCGACGGCACGTTTGAGGAAGTGGGGCTGCTTTCTGGCGTTGCGGCGGACGCCGACGGGCACACGTACGCGGGAATGGGCGTGGATTTTTCCGACTACGACAACGACGGCTGGCCGGATCTCGTTGTGACCAACCTGGCCAACCAACGCTACGCGCTCTATCGCAATAATGGGGATGGGACGTTTACATACTCCAGTCCGGCGGCAGGCATCAGCCGAATGACCATGACGCATTCGGGCTGGGGCGTGCGCTTTTTTGATTTTGACAATGACGGGCGGAAGGATCTGCTGATTGCCCAGGGGCACGACTTGGACACAATTCAAAACACTTCCCCCAATTTGAGGTATCGCGAGCCACTGCTCCTTGCGCGCAACACGGGAAAGGAATTTCAGGATGTGACGGCGGCGGCTGGAACCGCATTGCAACAGGAATGGGTGTGGCGGGGACTGGCGATTGGCGATTTGGACAACGACGGGCGGCTCGATGCGGTGGTTACAGCAAATGACGGGCCGGTGCGCGTGCTGCACAACGAAACAACGAACGAAAACCACTGGATCTTGTTGAGGTTGTCCGGCCACAAGAGCAATCGCGACGCGATCGGCGCGCTCGTAAAAATCATTACTCCAGAAGGTACGCAGTACGCGACGGTAAGCACGGCGAGCAGCTATCTTTCTTCCGGCGACAAACGCATTCACTTCGGACTGGGAAAAGCAACGGTGGCACAGACGATCGAAATTCGCTGGCCTAGCGGGATCGTACAAACGCTCAAAGATGTGGCGGCCGATAAAGTCGTTCAAATTGACGAGCCGACGACCACAGCAACTTCAACTTCGGCCGCTCCGGAAGGCAAGCCTTGAGTGCGGCGGTTTACTTCTCCGCAACCGGATTCCACACAAAAGTAGCCGCAGCGCCGCCGGCCAGCTTGTGCTGAGCAAACTGCCCGCGCCAGCCGATGTTGAACTGTGCGGCTCCCTCGCCGGAATTCAGGACCAGCAGGACGATGGAGCCGTCGGGATTCTGGAATGCGACGTCTTCCAGGCTGCCCTGCCCAAACGTGTTCGATTCAATGCGCCGAGCGCCGGGTAAAACAAACTTGCTAGCGTGGCCGAGCGCTGTGTAGTCCGCCGTGGTCTTTACCTGTGCCGGAGAAGTGGATTCATCCACGATGATCTCGCCGCGGCAAGTCGTGCAGCCGCCCAAGTACGGTTCGTGGTTCTGGTTGAGCGCCAGGTTCCACAAGATCACGCTTTTCGCCCAATGGCGAGTGACGTTGATGACCAGTTGCACTTGCTGCTGCAGCACTTTGCCTTTTTGCCAATCGCCGCCGGAACATTCGGTCATCCAGATTTCCTTGGTCGGAAAGCGTTGATGCAGCTCGTCTTGAGCGGTGGCGCTGCCGCCGTAGCAATGCGTGGCGATGCCGCCGGCGAAGCGCGCTGCGTTCGAGTCGTTCAATACAGCGATCGGATAGTCGATCAGGTCCCAGTTGTGATCGAAAATCAGGATTTTGGTGGCAAGTCTGGCTTTTTGAAACTCCGGGCCGAGATGGTCGCGCAAAAACGCCGTCTGCTCGCGCGCCATCATGCCCAAGCCGGGATAGTCGTGCGGCACGTGCATCGGCTCGTTTTGCATGGTGAGGGCAAAGATCGGCACGCCTTCCGTTTCGTACGCCTGTACATACTTCACAAAATATTTTGCGTAAGCGTCATAGGCCGAAGGCAAGAGCGAACCCTGGGTCATCGAACCGGAAGTCTTCATCCAGCCGGGAGCACTCCAGGGCGATCCGATGACCTTTATTTTCGGATTGACCGCCAGAATTTCTTTGAGGACGGGCAGAATGTCGGCGCGATCGTGTTCAATCGAGAAGTTTTTCAATTCCGGGTCGGTTTGGCCTTCCGGCATTTCATCGTAGCTGTATTCCTGCAGGGCAAAATCGCTGGCCCCCATGGGCTGACGCAGCATGCTCAAGCCGATTCCCTTTTGCCGGTCGAACAACATGCGCAGAGCATCGCCACGCTGCGCATCTGTCAGCTTGCGTTTCAGCAGCCATGCCGAAGATTCGGTGAGGGAAGCGCCGAAGCCGTCGATTTCCTGGAATTTGGTGGCGTCGTCCACAAAGATCGTGAGCGCCGGCG
The DNA here is from genome assembly GCA_035703315.1 of Candidatus Acidiferrum sp. GTDB lineage: Bacteria > Acidobacteriota > Terriglobia > Acidiferrales > UBA7541 > Acidiferrum. Next base: position 6,153 of record DASSYL010000582.1, read on the forward strand.
AACGCTCCGCGCGAAACGTCACGGCGGGCTTGGCCGCCAGTGATTCGTGCTTTTCTTCCGAAGATTCGTAGACCGAGATAGAAGCAGCTGCCTTCGCCGCTCGCGAAACGGCATCTTGCGCCACGAGGACAGGTGGAATCGAAATCGCCAGCAGCGAGACGCAAAGCAAGGAGCAGGTTCTGGAATTCATGCATTCCTTTCATTTTTCAAGAATTTCTTTCTAAGTGACTCTGGCAACTGCAGCCACGCAGTGAGCAGACTAAACTAAGGGCTCTGGGGCACGGGCGACGGTTGAGCCGAAGTAGCATCCTGCTGTACCTGAAAGCGCTTCAGCGCCTTCGCGGAGCTTTCCGCGTCTTCGTCTTTCAGTCGCTGGAACGTCGCCATGGCCTTTTGCGCTTCATCCATCCGGCGAAGCCGGCGATAGGCAATACCCAACTGATACCACGACTGCTCCACTACGTCGGGATCCGAAGCGGCGGCCACATCGGCCGATACCGCTCGCTCAAAATGCCTTGTCGCAGCCGCGTCGTTTCCGAGCAGCATTTCCGCACGCCCCAGGTTGTAGTCGGAATGTTGCAGGTTTGGCCTGGCGCGCAGCGCGCCCTCAATCAGTTCTTTCCCGCGGGCGGCGTCGCCCTTTTCAATAGCAATGACGCCCAACTTATACCCGGCTGTCACATTATCCGGATCGATTTCGATTTCTTTGAGGTAGGCTTGCTCCGCTTCTGGTAGCTTGCCCGCCAGCCGATATTGTGTGCCCAGATCCTCATGCAAACGCGGTTGATTGGGAGCCAGCTTGATCGCCAGCTCATATTCGGCAATTGCGTCCAAATGGCGTTCGGCGCTGGCATTCGCTTCAGCCAGCAGTTGTCGGACGCGCCACGACTTAGGGTCCGCTTCGAACATTTTGGCGTAACTCTGATTGGAAATTAGAAGATGCGCGCGCCCGCGGTGATAGAGAATATCAACATTGTCCGGTGCCAATTCCGCGGCCTTGTCTAAAGCTGCCGCGGCGCTCGGGCCGTCGCCCTTTTCCAGTTGGACCACTCCCAACCACATCCATGCATTGGCGTCCTTGGGCGAGGCCGCCACTTCCTTTTTCAGGGCCAGAATCGCGGCATCCAATTGGTTGGAACGAAATTCCGCGACTCCCAGAAAAAGATTCGCTCCTCGCAGGCGAGGCTTTAGCTGCAGCGCCTTCTTGAAGTTCGCGATCGCGTCGCTATGGCGGCGTTGTTCTTCACGAACCAGCCCAAGATTCAGATAGGCTTCGGCGAATTGAGGGGAACTTTTGACGACAGATTCGAATCCGTCGCCGGCGCGGCTAAGGTCGCCGGCACGCATGGCTTCAGTGGCTTGCTGGAATTGCTGGGCCGCGGCGGCGTTGAGCTTGGCGGAATCTATCTGGGCCGCTGCAAGGGGGCATCCAGCGAGTAAAAGAAACAGCGACGGAATCAGTCGATATTGGAGCTTTGCCTGCATGGCCTAAGAACCTTGAAACAACTTAGAACAATGAACGATCCATCGATTGATGGTACTCCATCGGAGAACGATGGGGTGAAGGCTCTCCTTGAAAAAAAATCCTCCTGCCGCGATGCCGCGGCGGGAGGATGAAAATTGCTGCGAGTGTCAATCGTCAGAATTCGTATCGCAACGTGAACTGAATCTGGCGAACCGGACTGACCACAGCAAGATTTCCCTTAGGAGCGCCGAATGTCTGGTCACCTATAAAACCGTCCAAAGTTCCAAAGACATGGCGGTTGAAAGCATTGGGAATGTCCACCTTGAAGACGATGGCTTGGTTTTCGAAAATGGTCGTGCGCTTCTGAATCGCGAAGTCTTCGTTGAAGTAGCCCGGACTTCGCACGTTGCCGAGAACAAGCGGGGCGTTTCCATAAACGTATCCGCGCTGAGCGACAAGGCCCGTGGCATTGGGGTCCATGAAAGCCGCGCAGTTGAAAAAGTTGTTCGAGCTGGCTGGCGTGAATAATCCAGTATTGGGGTCTTCATTGCAGCCGCCGCTCATATTCGAATTGGCTGTCGCAGCTCCCGGATCAAAGGATCCATGGTTGGGAGCCAAGATGGGAACACCTGGGATGATACTGTACCGGAAGGCTCCATCGGTTTGCGGTGCCGAAGGCGCGAAGGTATTGAAAACCGTGGGTGTTCCGCTCTGATACCGTTGGACGCCCGCGACTTGCCAGCCGCCGAGAATCTTGCTGGCCACACCGTGGTTCAGATACTTCTTACCAGGCCCGGCAGGCAGTTCGTAGATATAGCTGAGGACCAGCATGTGCGGCGTGTCCTGATAACTGAGCGCCTTTTGTGATTGGGGATTGAACGGGTTCTGTGCGCCGAACTGGTTGGAGGAAAAACCGGAGAATACCGGAATGGCGCTGTCGGCATTGGTAAGAGTCTTCGAGAATGTGTAGGAGGCAAGCACGTTAAGGCCGTTCCGGAAGCGGCGTTCGAGTTTCGCCTGGAATGCGTCATACCTCGAGATGCCCAGGTTCTCCAAACACGAACACATGTTGTTATTGCTGCCGCCGACGGCCAGGTATTGCGGGAAGGGGCGCAGCAACTGGCCGACTGTGTCCTGGCCGGTTGGACCGTACAGCGTCTCAAACCAGCTCGGCACGGTTACTCCCAAACCGGCGAGTGTCGCCTGTCCTTCCGAAGAATTGACGTTAGCGGTTAGCGAGTTGCCCAGGCTGTAGAATTGCGGATTGAGGGCGTTCACCTGGGCGATATTCGTATGCAGGTGAGCACCTCGAACGCCCACATAGCCGACACTGAGAATCAGGTCAGTCGCCAGCTGCTTCTGGACCTCCAAGCTCCAGTTTTGCGTCATTCCCGGACGGCCGTAAGACGGATCGATATATCCAACGTTCTGACCGTTGAGGCGCGACGGATCCGTGCTCGGCGACGGAGGCGTGAAGGCCGGAAACCCAGCGGAAAGTGACTGGATTGGAGTGAAGCTGTCCGGGGAGGTGAATGTCGGCTGAACGGTGCCGCCGTTGCTGAACTGGATCGTGCCAGTCGGCAGGTCGTCGTAAAAGAGCGCCGAATAGTAAATTCCGTAGCCGCCTCGGATGACAAAGTCGCGGACGCCCAGCAATTCGCTAGGAGCATACGCAAAGCCGATGCGCGGGCCAAAGTCTTTGTAGTACGTCTTTCCCTGATTCGCCTTTGGCGGATAGACGAGTGCTCCTGGTGCACCATCGGCTCCTGGGTTGGGCACGGTGAGGTCGAGACTGGATTCCGCGCCGTGCGCTTCGCTGCGCGGCGTGTCCACATCCCAGCGCAGGCCAAGATTTAGCGTAAGGTCTTTCCGTACCTTCACATCGTCCTGCACATAGACGGCGTAGTAGTTTGAATTCAGCCGTGGATTGACAGAAGTAATCGAAACCTGGGCCTGTTGGGGCAGCCCCAAAAGAAAACTTGCGAATGGATCACCGGTGTTGTTGTCATTGGTGATGAAGGCTGTCTGGAAATTGCTAAACGCGTAAGCGGGAGAAGTATTTCCGTTGGTCATGAACGAGTATTGGTAAGCTCGCCATTCAAAACCAAAGTTGAATGAGTGACGCCCTTTGATCCAGCGGACATTCTCTGAGGTAACTAAGCTGTTTGGGACGTGGCCATTGAAGCTTAGCGTGCTAAAGCCGGTGTAGCCAATTCCGTCAGGACTGCCCGTAAAAGTGATCTGCG
>DASSYL010000002.1:0-7978 GCA_035703315.1 Candidatus Acidiferrum sp.
GCCTGGCCGCTTCCTGAGCGGGCAAACTGGTCGCAAGGGTCACGAAACCCGCGACGATCGCTCGAAGAATCCTCATTGGACGATACCTCATGCGCCGCTGCCGCAGCGGCACCTTGCAAATAGAAGGAAAACTTCAGGGAATGGACGGGAAGACTACAGAACCGGAGGTGCGCGAGGAGAAGTGGAACGGTAAATACCTTGCGTGGCCAGAGCGACCGCAAACCATTGCTCTGCGCGGCCCATCACAGGAAGGGAACACAGAACGGGAAGCGCCAAAAGAATGGCGAAGCTCAGTACGGAGCAGATCGGACACAGGTGCGAACCAGCCTGGCCCGAGTCCCAATCGGACAGAAAGTGGAGTTGCGCTCCCAAAAATAGCAGCAGGAGCATCAGGCCAATAACGCGGCCATTTATACGGTTTACTGCCATGTGTCTGTTAAGACGCAGCTTAGGGGAGAATCGTTGCGGGGTCAAGAATGCCGGACCACCGGCGTGGCCGGAAAAGCAACCGAACGCTGGTTTCCGCTGTCCAATCGTGGCAAGGTGGATGTAGCCTTATAGACGACATGGGAAGTACGCTTTTCAAAAAGTTTCGCGTTGCGGATAAGAACGCATTGCGCCGTTACGGCGCAATGCTGATCTGCCTCGCGCTGTTCTATTTCGCAGCGGGTGGCAGCTTCCTGCACCAGCACAGCAGCAGGCAAGACCCGGTTTGCCATGTTTGCCAGTCGTTGCATGCGCCCGCACTTCTGGCCTCTACCGGAACAGCGGTCGCGACGCCTGAAATTACCGGCTGGCATGATGCCCGGCCCATTCAAACGACTGCACTCAACGAGGTTTCGCTTCACCACGCCGGCCGCGCTCCCCCTTCCGCTTAGTCATCATCCCTGAAGGTCCGTCCGCAGTCTCAGCCGTTTCGCTTGGTTGGCATCTTTGTCACCACAGACGGCGCCGCTTCTTACAGCGGCTTTGATCCACTCAACCACATCGGCCTCGTGGGCCTTGGAGAAAAATTTCATGTTGAAGAGTTTTCGTTTTGCTTTTGCTTTCGCATTTGTAGCCCTGCTTTCAAACTGTGGTTTGGGCATTCGGCCTGCAAACGCGCAGTCTTCCGGCACGATCGAGGGAATGGTGAAGGATCCAACGGGCGGCGCAATTGCCGGGGCGACTGTTCAGATTATCAATCCGGTCAGCCGATACCAGCGGAGTACGACTACAGATGCCGAAGGCAAGTTCCGCTTCCCCAACGTGCCATTCAATCCGTATCACGTATCGGTGACGGCGAGCGGTTTCTCGGATTTTTCGCAGGACGCCGACGTGCGATCGGCGGTGACGCTAACGCTGAGCATCAACATGAAGGTGGCGGGCGCCAACACCACCGTCACCGTGGAAAGCGAAGGCAGCGATCTGGTGGAAACCGAGTCCACACCGCATACCGACGTGGACCGCGGGCTGTTCGACAAAATGCCGCTGGAAAGCCCTTCATCTTCCGTCAGTTCGTTGGTGACGCTGGCGTCGCCTGGAGTTGTGGCGGATTCCAACGGGCTGTTCCATGGGCTGGGCGATCATGCGGAAAACTCGTTTTCCGTGGATGGACAGCCAATCACGGATCAGCAGAGCAAGGTGTTCTCCAATCAAATTCCGGTGGATTCCATCCAGTCTCTGGAAGTGATTTCCGGCGCGCCACCTGCGGAGTTTGGCGACAAGACCAGCCTGGTGATCAAGGTGACCACGCGGTCGGGGCTGGGCGTAAAGACGCCCACGGGCAGCGTCAGTGCTTCCTACGGATCGTTTGGCACGACAACGGCAGCATTCGACTTGGCTGTTGGCGGCGACAAATGGGGCAACTTCATTTCGGCCAGCGGGCTGCAAACCAGCCGGTTCCTTGATCCGCCCGAGTCTGAAGTGATGCATGACAAAGGAAACCAGCAGAACATTTTTGATCGCGTCGACTTTCAGGTAAGTCAGGCCGACACTATCCATTTCAATGCTGGCTACACGCGTTCCTGGTTTCAGAATCCCAATTCTTTTGACGCTCAGCTTCATTTGTGCCCCTCGGGATTGGGATTCGATTGTGACGCGACGGGGACCGCGCTCGTGAATCCAGTGAATGGCGATCCCTTGGGCCCCAGCGATCAGCGCTCACAAATCAAGACTTTCAACCTAGCGCCAACCTGGACACATCTATTTGGCTCGAACACTCTGCTAACGTTCGGCGTGTTCGGACGGCGCGACCACTACAACTATTACCCGAGCGGAAATCCGTTCGACGACTTCAGTCCGCTGCTGCAAAGCGAAACCATTGCGCAAGACCGTACGTTGGGCAATCTCGGCTTTCGCTCCGACGTTTCCTACGTAAAGGGCCACCACAATATCAAGGCCGGCGTCACCTTCCAGCACACCTTTCTGACCGAGAAGGACAATCTCGGAATCGTAGACTCCACATTCATTCCTTCGCTAACCGACGGGAATGGCGATCCTTGCTTTGTGGCCGGTGTGGCCATCGCTGACCCTTGCTCGCTCCTGCTTCCGTTTGACCTGACGCGCGGTGGCACGCTGTTCGGATTCCGCGGACATACGGATATCAAGGAAGTGGGTCTCTATGTTCAAGACACGATCACAGCAGGCGACTGGTCGTTCAACCTCGGCCTGCGAGGAGATATCTATCGGGGCATCAGCCAAGATTCCCAAGTAGAACCTAGGCTTGGCGTGGCCTACAACATCAAGCCTACGAACACGGTTTTGCGCGCTTCCTATGCGCGGGTCTTGGAGACACCCTTCAACGAAAATCTCATCGTCGGAAGTCTAGGCGATGCCACGGGAATCTTCTCGAGCGTTCTCGGTCAGCCCGGCGCTATCCGGTCCGGACAGCGCAACGAATTTCACGCCGGGTTCCAGCAGGCTTTCGGCAAGCACCTGGTTATTGACGGAGACTATCTCTGGAAATACACCCACAACGCCTTTGACTTTGGCGTGCTCTTCAATACTCCGATTACTTTCCCGATCGCTTGGCACAATTCCAAAATCAGTGGGTTTTCCGTGCGCGCCAACGTGCCGGACTATCACGGCCTTACGGCATTCGTGGTCCTGAGCGGCGTGAATTCGCGTTTCTTCGAACCGCAGGTAGGCGGCTTGGGAACCGACTTCACAACAGCAGGCGTATTCCGCATCGACCATGACCAGAAATTTCAGCAGACGACCCACCTGCAGTACCAGCCGAAGAAGGCCTGGCCCTGGGTCGCCTTCAATTGGCGGTATGACAACGGGCTGGTTGCCGGCGCGGTGCCCGTGGCCGACGCTGGAGTTCCGGTGGACTTGACCGGCCTCACCGCGGATCAGCAAATCCAGGCCGGCTTGGTCTGCGGAACTCAGGTTCCAACTCTTACCTCGCCTTTAACCAGCTGCGATCCATCCCTGTACCGATCCACGCGTATCAGCCTTCCTGCGAGGGGAACGGAAAATGACGATCACAATCCGCCGCGCATCGCCCCGCGACACTTGTTCGACCTTAGCACCGGCCACGACAATTTGTTTCACGGCGACCGTTATAAGTGGAGCCTGCGGTTCACGGTCATCAACCTGACCAATGAGGTTGCTCTTTACAACTTCCTGTCGACGTTCAGCGGAACGCATTTTGTGACGCCTCGCACGTACACGGCGGAACTCGGCTTCCATTTCTAGGCTCTCAGGGCGCAGCGGGAAGTCTGCGAAGGTTCGTGGGCTTCCCGCACTTAAACTCTCAGCCTGTATTTGAGTACCGTGGCCTAGTGCCGAGCGGCGGCGCTTTCTCTCTTGCTGATCGCCATGCGTGCTTCCGCCAATTCCGGTCGATCGCCGCCGCTTGATAGTTGCACGAGTTTGGCGTAATAGCCGTTTGCGCCGACGGCATCCCCGGCGAGCTCCAGAGATCGCGCCACGCCATACAAAGAGTTGAACCGATTCGGGGAGTTCTTCAGCGCGGTCTTGTATTCGATGGCAGCTTCTGAGGGCCGTTTTAGCTCAAGCAAGATGTCCCCCAATTGTTCGCGAAAAGGAATGGCAAGCGAATCGGGACGCGCCGCGTCTTCGCGATCGGCCGCAGCCCGCATTTCCTCGAGCGCATGGTCTCGCTTGCCTTCCGCGAACAGCAGCCAGATTTCGCCGGCTCCCAGATGATCTTCTTTTGCCGCCGGATAGCCTTCTTCCGCCAGTTGTTTCTTCTGGGCGGCCCAGACTTCTTTCAACTTCTCGAGATCCATCCGGGCCCCTGCTACGTCGCCCAGGTGCGCCTTGCCAACTATTCGCGCACCGTAAGCCGAATCCTGCTCGACCAGCTTTATCTTGGGTATGGGCAGCTCTGCGGCCTCTTTCCAGCGATGCAACTCTCGTGCCGTTCGTGACGACAGCCAAGATGCCAGCTCTGCCTTCTCGTCTTCGCCGCCATGGACAATGTTTTGTGCGCTGGCGATCACTTCACGCGCTTTGGCCTCTTGGCCGTTCTGCAGATAGGAATAATTCAGGAAATCCATGGCGTGTGCCTGATAGTGCGCCTCGGCGAGATGTTTTTCGGCGGCCCGCGCGCCCGAATCGATGGCAGCGATATTGGAGGCGACGGATTCTCGCCACAGTCCGAGGCGCACAAAAATATGCGATGGCATGTGAATAGCGTGCGACGAATCTGGAGCGATTTTGGCGTACCTCCTGGCGGCTTCCAGTCCTTGCATAGCAAACTCCGGCGTGTCCGCTGCGTGAATCAGGTAGTGAGCGAGGCCGGGGTTGTCCGGATGCGCGCGGAAAAGCGGATCGAGCAGCGCAATGGCTTGCCTGCGTTTCGCAGTCTGATGATCGTGGTCGTCATCGTCCATGGCGATGGCGATCAACGAAAGCCCATAAAAGGCAGCACCTTCGACGTCGTCGGGAAAGCTCCGATGCAACTTCGCGAGAGCGCCGGAATAATCTTGAGCGCGCTGCAGGTGCTTAAGGTTACTGTCGTCCCGGTAAAACACTTCCGCTGCGGCGATGTACGCGCGCTCACGTGGCGACGCCGAGGTTGCCTTTTCCGATTTGGCCAGATATTCGCGGCCTTCTCTTAGCGTGTCTTCCTGTGGAAAGTCCCACAGCTGATGATAAAGCGACATCGTCTGGCCCCAATATGCGATGGCGCATTGTGCGTCGCTCTTCGCAGCGTCTTGAAATGTCTGCTTGGCTTGCTGAAATTGAAAGGAGTGCAGCAAAGCGACGCCAGTGGTAACCAGCGACTGCGCGGAAGCATTGCAGCTGCTCGGGAAATTCACATTGCCCAGGGAAGCGTCCTGCGCGTGTAGGTTGCCGTCAAACCGCAACATTACAAATCCGCATAACGCCAGGCGAAGAAAACGCATAGAGCGCTCCTTGATTAGCAGCGATCAGCGCCTCGATTCTACGCCGTTGGGAAGGCGCAATGGCAAGCTGTTAGAATGAGAACGGAGCGGTACTTCGACGCAGGTGAGAGTGCGAAAGCCGTTTGAACCGTAATGAATCTCTGGGGTGCTGCGGACAGACAGCCTGTGTGCACGGCCTGTCCCGCTGGCGCGCCGACTTTCAGGGTTTGTACTTGCAGACCCTGAGATGAAAATTGCCGGCGCGCTAACGGGGCAGGAAAGCCTAATGGTTGGCTCGTGGTGCCCACCTAATTCAGAGGTTCACGGCCTAGCTCTCCACGGCCAAGCAGTCCGCTCCTTTTCAGTTTGAGAGACACTAAGCGAGGAGATGCTTGGCATAACTGGCCCGTTCGACGGACACTAACAAACGGCAAGTGACGAGCGGCCAGAAGATGCTGATTTTCTTTCTCGCCAGTCGCCACCCGCCACGCACGCCACTTCCTTCATGCGCGTACTTTTCATCGGGGACATCGTAGGATCGCCGGGCCGCGAAATTGTTCGCGACCGCCTCGCCGACTTAGTGTCGCAAAAGCGCATCGATTTGGTCGTTGCCAACGGCGAAAATTCAGCTTCCGGATTTGGCATCACGCCCAAAATCGTGGAAGAACTGCTGAAATGCGGCGTGGAAGTGATCAGCGGCGGAAATCATAGCTGGGACCGTCGCGAGATCCTGGAATTCATGCCTTATGAGTCGCGGCTCCTGCGCCCGGCAAACTTTCCCGAAGGCAATCCCGGTAAGGGGATGTATGTCGGCAGGGCCAAGAACGGCGTCAAATACGCCGTCATCAATCTGCAGGGCCGCGTCTTCCTGCCGGCGATTGACGATCCTTTCCGCAAAGCGGACGAATTGCTCGCCAGCCTTTTCGCCGACGTCGCGTTTGTTCTGGTGGACATGCACGCGGAAACCACCAGCGAAAAGATTGCAATCGGCTGGTATCTGGATGGGCGCGCTACGGCGGTTGTGGGAACGCACACGCACGTTGCCACCGCCGACGAGCGCGTCTTGCCGCAAGGCACGGCTTACATCACGGACGTAGGGATGACCGGCCCACACTCCGGCGTAATTGGCATGGACCGCGTCGGCATCATCAAGAAATTCCTGGACGCCTTACCGGCGCGCTTCGAAGTAGCACAAGGCGACGTTCAGATGAACGCCGTCCTGATTGAAACGGACGACGACGGCCCGCGCAACTCCGCTGGGCGCCTGAAAGCAACCAGCATCGAGCGCCTGAGTCTTCGTATTGATTGACCAGCCTCGCTGGATTAACTGTCGAGGCACACCGGCGCCAGCGAAAAGCAACCTAAAGACGTAACCAGCAGTCTTATCAGACGAATAGCAATCGGGACAGGGGTGCCCCAGCCTTGAGAATTCTTGCGGTGTTGTGTCTTACCTTCCTATCTGCAATTTCCACAGCTGCACAAGTTGATGCCGACATGGTCGCGAAGCGCCGCCTTTTTGCTCCGGTTGGGCCTGGCTTGAAGCAGATCCGCGAAGGTGCCGACGGAAAAATCTATGTTCTCGCTTCGCCATTTCCGGGGCTGGTAGTTTATTCCCCCGAGGCGCGCCGTTTGCTCACCATGCGCGAAGCATCCGCTCTGCCTGAGGCCGCGCTCGCCGAAGCAAAAGCATCGGGGGAAGTCCTGGTCCAATACGGAGAAGATTGCGACGTGGACTCCGACGGCACGATCTACGTGGCCGATCGAGCTGCGAACTCAGTGCAGGTTTACAGCAAAGAAGCCAAACACCTGCGCACCATCAACATCAACGCACCTTTGGCCGTTGCCGCCTTGCCCGAAGGCGAAGTGGCCGTCGCAACCATGCACCAGGCCGCACTGGTCAGTGTCTTCGACAAGAATGGAAGGCTGGTGCGTGAGTTCGGTGACGCGGAGTCGCTGACGGATCGCAAGGATCTTAACCGCTTCCTCAACATGGGCAACCTAGCCACCGATGCCCAAGGGCACCTCTACTACGGCTTCCAGTATTTTCCGGAACCTACGGTGCGCCAGTTCGATCGCTTTGGCTACGCCGGAGGAGACCTGCGCTACGCATCCCTCGACGTAATGCAGGAAGCAGCCGCCGTGCGCCATGAGATCGAAAAACAGGAACGCCGCGGCGATCCTCCCCGTTTCAAGCAGGTTATGACCGCCATGGGCGTGGACAAGAGGACGGGCGAAGTTTGGATTGCCATGGGCAGCACGCTGCTTCGGTTCGATAAGGAAGGCAATCGCCGCGCCATGTACCGCCTTTACACACCGCAGAACGCGCGCCTCGAAGCCAACGCCATTCTTGTCGAAAAAGATCGCTTGATCATCGGCGGAGATCCCCTTGGCGTATATGAGTTTGAGCGACTCGACGTAAAGTAAATTCCAGGGCGAGCCTCCCACAAAGGCTGTATGAAAGATTTTTCTTCCTGGCGCGCCACTTTTCCACAGCGCGTTATGGAGAATTGTGGCCGTTCTTTTCGGGAATGTTTCGCCGCGGATATGGTCTCTTGCTCGTTTCTTGCTAGAATTGTTGCACTTGCGTGACGGAAAAAATTTGCACTCTCGAATTTTGCGCTTGTGGAAAAACTGTGTAT
>DASSYL010000271.1:0-3697 GCA_035703315.1 Candidatus Acidiferrum sp.
AAAGGCGATCCCCGTCTTGATGCCACGCCCGTCGACCTCACGGTGACGGTCGCTGTAATCATGTTGATCGCGATGGGCCTCCGGCTCTTCTTCACCGATAGGACTCTGCATTTGCCGCGCGACTTTATCTACTACGCGCCCATTCTCGCTCTAATGTTCATCAGCCTGACCTATACGCCCGACCTGGCTGCTGGCGTCGATAAAACGCTGCGCTTCCTTTTCCTTACGCTGATGGGCGCGATTTCGCCGTTCCTACTGGTCGACACGCCAGAAAAAATCCGACGATTCCTCGCCGGCCTGGTCCTTGGCGGCATCCTGATGTCCATCAATTCTTTCTTCATGCTCGGCGGCGAAGACCGCCTCACCGCACCCAGCGGAGAAACAACCGCACTCGGGTTTTCCGCCGGCTTGGCGCTGGTAATCATCTGGGCGCTGTGGTTTCCCGCCATGTCTCTTTTCCGTCGCATGCTGCTGTACCCGTTTGTCGCGGTGTTGATGGTTGCTCTGGTCGGCTCCGGTGGACGTTTTGCCAACGTCGGCACTGCTGTCTGCATTGGTCTGAGCATCTTGTTCTACCGCAAGCTCGCGGTGGACTTGGCAATCATGTTGGGCGCCGGTATTGCGGCCCTGCCTTTTGTAAGAATCCCCACCGCATCTCTCGACTATCTTGCGTCGCTGGCCCATCCGCATCAGGCGTTTGGAACGCGCACCGACCTCATGGAGTTCGGCCTGCGAACCTTCCTGGACCATCCGCTGTTCGGAGTCGGTATTCAGGGCTATCGCTACGTCACCCCCAACCCGCTCACGTACAACTTTCCGCACAACTTGTTGCTCGAACTCGGCGCCGAGCTCGGCATCTTTGCCGTCATCGCCTTCCTCGCTCTCGTTGTCTGTTCCTATCGCGCCATGTTTCGCGTCTTGCGCGACGCCTATTCGAGCAACGCCGCACTGTATCGCACGGTCTTCCTGATGCTGATCCTTACTTGCATGGATGCATCCGTGTCGGGCGAAATGAACAACGATCGCCTGCTCTTTTTCATGCTCAGCATGCCCTTTGTCCTTGAGCGCATCGTCTGGAAGGAAAACTCGGCTCGTGCAGACGGCAGCGAAATCGTAGTTTTCCCGAATGAACCGGCACCTTTGGAATCGGCATACAGCAACTGAGAGCAATTTAGAGACTGACCACATGAAATTCGAGTTGAGTCATTTCCCGGTTTCAACGGCTGCTCTTGCGGCGGGCGCCGGAGTTCAGCCAGCGCTCGATCCAGGCTTGAGTATTCCACCGATTTCCGACGAGCAAATGACCAGCGCGCCGCCGCGCGATGGCGATGGTATCTCGGTTTGCCATCTTTCGCCCGTGAAAGGCCGTCTCGACGCGCGCACCTATAACATGGAAATCCTGCCGGCGGTCAAGCATGGCGTTCGCGCGGCGCTGGTAGGCCCTCACGGTACAGAGCATCATGAGAATGGCCTTGACGTCGTTCCGCTTACCGGAGGCCGCAGTCGCTTAAACCGTTTTTTCACCTCGCCCGCGATCGCCTTCTTTGCTCGTCGCCAATCAGCTCGCATCTATCACCTGCACAATCCCGAGATGATTCCCGCGGGTCTGCTTTTGAAATTGCTCTTTCGTAAAACCGTCGTCTACGACACCCAGGAAGATTTTGCCGCGATGATGCTCACGAAAACCTATCTTCCGCCCGGTTTGCGCGGCCTCATGGGCAAGGCGGTCCATATCGCCGAGCGCCTCGCTGCAAATATATTCGACGGCTTCATGACTGCCGATCCCGGCACCATGCGCTCCTTGGCGCATTCTGGTAAAAGCAAAAAGTTGGTCTTCTACAACCTCCCCAACCTGGAATTCTTCACATACCTCAAGCCGATGCCTAAACGCTTCGACGTGGTTTATCGCGGCGGCCTGTCCGAGCGCGCTGGCACATTCGTTTTGCTCGAAGCACTGCAGATTCTCAGACGTCGCGGCATCTTGGCGCGCGCTCTGCTCTTTGGCTACACCGACGATCAAGCTGTCCGTTCTTCCATCCTGGAACGCGTCAACCGCATGAATCTCACCTCGCAGGTTTTTCTGCACGGCCGGGTTCCGCATGCTGAAATGGCGGACACGCTTTCGCAGGCCCGCATTTCGATTTCGCCGCTCATGGCCATTCCCAAATTCATGAACAACATTCCGGTAAAGGTGTTTGAGTCTTGGGCCTGCGGTCTTCCGGTAATCAGCAGCGACCTTCCCCCCATTCGGCCTTTCTTTCGCGACGGGGAATTCGGCCTGTTGTTTCCTCCGGGCGACTCGCGGGCGCTTGCCGACGCAATCGAGGATCTGCTTAAGAATCCTTCTCGCGCCGACCTGATGGGCCGCGCAGGTCGCAGAGCCGTTTTCGAACGCTGCAACAACAAACGGGAAATCCACAAGTTGATTTCGTTCTATGCCAAGGTCCTCAACGGAAAGTCGCGCGCCAGCGGCGCGAGGCCTGACTGACATTCGCAACATCCAAGCGCAACGACACAGGACACAAATGGAAAAGCGACTCATTATCAACGCCGACGATTTTGGTTTGAGCCACGGCATCACCGACGGCATCCTTCTCACTCATCGCAAGGGCCTGCTCACCAGCACTTCTCTGATGGTGAATCAGCCCGCGACGGAATACGCCGTCCGTCGAGCGCCGGAAGCGCCCCGTCTCGGCATCGGCATCCATCTCAATCTCACCGAAGGCAAACCCGTTCTTTCGAAAGAAGAAGTTCCTACGCTTGTCGACGCCACCGGCGAATTCGTTGGACCTTCCGAAATGGGTCGCCGTCTCCTGCACTGGCAAGCCTCCCCGCGCGAAATCGAAGCCGAGTTCCGGGCGCAAATTCAACAGATGAAATCTCTCGGTCTCGAGCCGACGCATGCCGACTCGCATCACCGCATTCACATGTATCCCGCCGCCGCCCTTGCCTTCTACAAAGCGGTCACCGCCGAAGGCATTCACCGCGCACGCGCTCCCCGCAAACGTTATTGGCCGTCGAATGGCCGTCTCGGCGGTCCGCACATCGGTCCGCTTTACCGTCGTCTTGCCGCTAAGTCATATCTCGAATTTCTGCAGTCCATTGTTTTCCGCGGGCTGCACCTGCCCGATGCTGGTGTCACGTTCCATCCAAAATACGGCAGCAATCCGGAACAGTTGCCCGAAGCCTGGAAGTCAACTTTTGAACTCATGCCCGAGGGTGTGTACGAACTATGGTGCCACCCTGGCTTTCTCCAGGCAGGCTTTTCGGAGTCCGATTCGCTTTCCGAACGCCGCGAACAGGAAATCAGCATTTTGCTCGATCCTCAGCTGCGCGACATTGCCTCGCGCCGCCAGCTGCGCTTGATCAATTTTTCCCAGCTTTAAGACGTACTCGATTGCTCTTCAAAGATTCAATTCCCTGGAATCAGGAGGTTTCATGATTGAAGCTCAACTCCGCGCCAACGGTGCCGCCCTACAGCGCGCCTACGACCGCATGCCGTATTCCGTGCAGAACCTTCTCACCAGCGCGCGCGGATGGTTCCTCACCCGCAACCGCTATGCGCCGCGGATGTTTTCGCTGCTGCGTGAGCTACGCGGTCACGAGCACTGGACCTCTGAACAAATCGACGTTTTTCAGCTTCAGGCACTTCGCAAAATCCTCAAATACGCACGCTCCACATCGCCTTTTTATGCCG
>DASSYL010000389.1:0-3697 GCA_035703315.1 Candidatus Acidiferrum sp.
TGGTCCTGAATCGAACTCACGCTAGGTGGGTATCGTGTTGCCCGGCGTCAGTATCTGTTCATGGCCGAGATTCTGCGACCATGCTTTGTATTCCTCGGGCGATCTGCTTCCAGCTTGGCAAACGCGTCCGGATAACTCTTCGTCGCGAGATCATTAAATTGGCGGCCGTAAGGGGTTCGAAGTCGCGCAGGGCCTCTGCTCGACCTCTGAGCAACAGGTCACCAATCGGCCGCCCATAGAAATTCTTCGCCGTCTCTGCAAGCGTTTGCACTGACACCGGTGCGAGCACCAAGCTGCTTGCTGGCAGTTTCGAGCCGCGCACCAATATTAATTGTATCGCCATAGCCGGTGTAATCGACATCTTTAGCTGGAGACCTTCTTGTTGGCGATCTTCTCAGGATCTGCAATCGGTGAGCTCAGCACCTCATGGATTCGCCGTCCGATCGTGTCGTTGGCCTGCCGTACAGGATCATCGGCGAGATGCGCGTAGCGCTCGGTCGTTGATGTCCTCAAATGTCCAAAAATTTTTCCTGTTAGGAACAGGCCGACGCCGGCAGCGACTGCGACGGACGCGTAGGAATGTCGCAGATCGTGGATCCGAGCGTCCGGAATATTTGCGCGCTTGCGAAGCCGGCGCCACACTTTCTGAATATTGACAAGATGCGTGCCCTCCCGGTCGCCGACGATGACATAAGGATTGCCTTTGATCCTAGGCATAGCCATCAGGATCTCAACCGCTGGTGGATTGAGCCAGATTAACTTACGGCCAGTTTTGGTGTCCGGCAGCTTGAGCACGCGCTGTTCAAGATCGATATAGTCCCAGCGCAACGTCAGGATTTCGCCCAAGCGTGCACCGGTAAAGATCAGCAAGCGAATAGCGGCGAGAGCAAAGGGGCTTTCACTGCCCACCTCCGCTGACGTAGCCAACGCGCCACCCAGTCGCGCAAACTCGTCGGCCGACAAATAGCGCTCGCGGCGGACCTCTTTGTATTTTTCGATATGGCGGACCGGATTGGAATGTTCCGGCCGCCAACCCCAGAGCTCGGCCAGATTGAACATTTTGGAGAGCAGCGCGAGACAGCGATTGGCCACCACTGCACCGCCGGCGACCACCTTGCCGCCGCGGAAGCTGGTCCGATTGCTGGCCCTGGCTTACTTGTTTTGCCGTCCTTGATGGCCCGTTTTGAACCGATCGATGTCGGCGCGGCTAACATCATCGACATAAAGCTCGCCGAGCAGCGGGCGGATGTGGTTCTCGATATTGCGCTCGTCCAAATGGGCGCTCGAGGCCTTCTTGTGTTCGCGCGCAGCGCTCCTCCAGGTAGCGGGCGCAAAGGTCAGCCACCGTTGCGCGCTGGCGGCGGGCTTCCCGCACGGCTGCGAGATCCTCGCCGGCGCGGATCTTGCCCCACAGCACCTGGGCCTCGGCACGGGCGGTGTCGGGCGTCCAGGGCGCGCCATGCTCACCGATCGAAAACCAGCGCGGCCGGCCGGAGATATTAGCTTTGAGGATTTAGACCTTGCGCGCGCGTTGGCAGCGTACACCGAAGCCGCGCACCAAGCTGTCCCAGGCAATCTCACCAGGTTTGAGGCTCTCGACAACGCGCATGGTGATGCGCGTCGGGGACTTCGCATTCGTGAGCTTGTTGGTCGGGCGCATCGCAGGGCCAAAAAAAGCTATGAAAAAACTTAAGGTCTGCGAGCAAACAGGCCTAGCAACAAATCAAGCGCGAGCCAGCGCGGCCATGTCGGTTATCCCATTGATTTTACTAAGGGGGGCGTAGGACTGCGTACCTACGTTTGCCCGGACCTTAAGACTTCTAAGCTGAGGGTCACTGGTTCGAATCCAGTCGGGGTCGCCAATCTTTTCAAGCGCTTAACCTCTGCGCCCTACCCGTTTCCATGTTGCACGTGTTGCAACTTGTTCTCCTTTGATTCCAACGATTCCCGACGCTTCACGGCGGCTCCATGCAACAGGACTGCAACATGGAACGGACATGCGAACGTGGCTACGCCATGTCTGCTTTACCCCCGAAAGCAGACATTTGCAGTGCAACAGCTCATGTCTGCTTTTGGGCCAATAGCGGACATCTTAGGATTGGGAAATATGCGCGCCGACGCAGCGCACAAAAATGGACCCGGCGAGGGCCGGGTCAGTTATGTTCGGAAAATGATGCGGGCAAATTCTGCATCTGATCTGGCGCGCCACCAATGGCAAATCGTGAGTTCCTCCACAGCAATCCACCGCCATCAGCACGCAGCTCGCTGACGATTTTTTAATCACTCTCGCCACATAACCCCGCGTCGTCCATGTGGCCTCGGACGCGCAACACCCGGCCGGCGAAGACCTCCGTCGCAAAGAGCTTCGCCGGTCGGGACCAGCGCATCTACAGAGGTTTAGGCGCGTCGTTTGAAAACGCGCGCGGTCGGGCACTCGGAAAATTCTCGCCAACAAACGGACCGCGGGTTTTTAGGGGCAGCACGCTAAGTCGAAATTCAGCGCCTCGACGCCGTTCGTTTATAAAAACACGATGACGGCGATAGTGGCCAAAGCCAACAAGATGACGGCCAACGGGATGCCCCTCGCGATCTCGCTGAGGTCTGTACGTGTCATTCTACCCCTCCTCTTTTTAATTGAGGCAACTTGTTCGGTCTCCATAACTGATCTTGGGCGGGGCGGTCCGTAGAACCCTCTTTTCGATTTGGCACCTATAGCCCCCAATTCCCGGCACAAGTCGTCGATCACGTCAACGCGATCATTCAGGTCGGCTTGCTCGGCTAGACGCAAGTGGGCTTTTGCCAAATTTTCAAACCGGACCCGTACCTGTAGCCTCGTCTCGGACTGGGCCCGAGCATGAAATTCGGCTGCTTTTATGCGGTGCTGGTCCCCGGCCGCCATCTGCGACCCCCGTTGGGTCCACTTAATGGTACCAGCGACTGCCCAGACAGCAAAGTATGACGGTCGCCGACCGTGCGGCCTACTGCTTCTTGTCTGAATTGCCGATATTGGGCAGTTCGTGGAGACAGGCGATCTGCGCCTCTAATTCAGCCAATTTCATGTAATCCCTTGCCATCGTGTCGAAGTGATGCCGGGTCATCTGGTTTGCTTCACAGAGCGCCCTGGCCTGAAATTCGGCTGCTTTTGTTCGGTACTGATCTCTCATGGACATGTGCGAACACCCCTAACACACGCAGACGTGGGCAAAAGCTGAATGCAAACCGCTTAACAAATCGTTCCAATCCACGGGCCGGCCGGTCGAACACCTGGACGAAGGTTTTCATAAGCCTAATGCCGTGGAAGCCTCTCGCGACAACATGCCGGTGATATCGGACCAGGAACCCGCTCATCAAACGTTAAGCGTAATCTTGTCCGAAAGCGCGCGTCGTTACATGTAATCCAGCCGGCGTAACCAATTGTTAACCATCTCCACGTGTACTCGTGGCTGTGCTCAAGGCCGGAGGGCCTTGGGGGGCCGCCGCGAATGACGGCCCCTGGTTTCCACAGGTCGTTGAACACGACCATGGTCGAAACTTCGATGACAGATGCCGATCTCGCAGTGGCGCTTCATTTCGCGCGAAATGGCTCGCCAGATGGCCATCGGGTCGAAGCACTGGAATCCCAAATCGCTGAGCTGAAGGAAGTTGTAGCTAACGCCAAGGCGGCGATTGAGCAAACGCGTCAAGACGCCGACGCCTT
>DASSYL010000588.1:0-7918 GCA_035703315.1 Candidatus Acidiferrum sp.
ACGGGGCAGTAGCTGCAATGAGCGGCGGGACGAGCCAGCCGAATCTGAATGCGATTGTGGCGGCGTTGCGGAACACACCGCGCGATACGAGGCTGGATCTGGCCGCGCTGAATGATTGTTCGGATTATTGGGAGACGGTGCGGACATTTTATTTGCCGTTTGATTCGGGGCCGAAAGCAGGGAATGCGCGGCTGTATGAGCATGAGATTCCGGGCGGACAATACACGAACCTGCGCGAGCAAGCGGTAGCCATGGGGCTGGGGCATCGCTGGCGCGAGGTGGAGCGAATGTACGCCGAAGTGAACCAGATGTTTGGCGACATTGTGAAAGTGACGCCATCGAGTAAAGTGGTCGGCGACATGACGCTGTTTTTGATGGCGAAAGAGATGACGGTGTCGGATGTGTTGAAGCTCGACGAGCATCATGATGTGGCGTTCCCAAACTCCGTCGTGGAAATGTTTTCCGGAGTACTGGGCACGCCGCCTGACGGCTGGCCCCACAAGGTACAGAGAATTTTGTTGCGCGGAGCCAAGCCGATGAAGGGTAGGCCGAGTGCGGCGATGCCCGCAGCGGATTTCACGGCCGAGAAGGAATCGCTGGAAAAGAAGGCGGGCCACACGATCGACGATGCGGACCTGCTGAGCTACCTGCTGTATCCCGAAGTGTTCTTGAAGTTCGATAAATTCCGGCAAGCGCATGGCGATGTGAGCGTGTTGCCAACGCCGCCGTTTTTTTATGGATTGAAATCGGGTGAGGAGATTACGGTTTCGATCGAAGCTGGCAAGACGCTCATCATCAAATATATGACGGCGAGTGATCCGCATCCGGATGGGACGCGGACACTATTTTTTGAGTTGAACGGGCAGCCGCGCGAAGTGAACGTGCGTGACAGGTCGCTACGCGTAGTGGAACGGGCACATCCTAAGGCCGACGCGGCCGATCCGGGCCAGGTGGGCGCGCCGACCGCGGGGGTGATTAGTGGGATTGCGGTGCAAGCGAACCACACCGTGGAGCGTGGTGCTAAACTAATGACGCTCGAAGCCATGAAAATGCAATCGAACATTTACGCGCCAATCGCAGGTCGCGTAGTAAAGCTGCTGGTAGCGCCGGGACAAAGCGTGGAAGCGAAAGACCTGCTCTTGACCATCACCCCGTGAGCATGAATGCCCTGTGAGTGACGGACAACTCCGCAGACACGACAATTTTCGATCTAAGTTCCTGAGAAATCAGAGGAGCCTGGTGGTGTACTTGCCGCCGGGCTATTTCGAGCAGTCAGGGCGGCGGTTTCCCGTACTGTACCTGCATGACGGACAAAATCTTTTCGACGGTTCTACTTCGTTCATTCAGGGCCAAGATTGGCACGTAGGGCAGACAGCCGACGGGGAAATTCGTGCGGGGCGGGTCCAGCCGCTCATCATCGTAGGAATCTACAACGCGGGGAAAGCCCGCATTCGGGAATACACGCCGACGAAAGCGCCAAAGCTCGGCGGAGGGCGCGCGGACCGTTACGGAAAATTCCTGTTGGAAGAAGTGATGCCCTTCGTTCACCGCGAATATCGCGCGGAAGGTGGGCCGGACCGTACCGGCATTGGCGGATCGTCGCTCGGTGGGTTGGTGTCGTTGTATCTGGGATTGACGCGCTCGGATGTGTTCGGAAAAATCGCGGCGCTGTCACCATCAGTCTGGTGGCACTACCGCGTGATCCACACGTTCGCAGAGCGCATGGCAGTGCATGCACGGCCAAAAATCTGGCTGGACATCGGCACGCGCGAAGGCCCGCGCATCGTGGATGACGTCGAGAGATATCGCGACATCCTGCTCTCGCGCGGCTGGCGTTATGACGTCGACCTGCATTACGAGCGCGTCGAGGGCGCGGAGCACAATGAAGCGGCGTGGGCTAAGCGGGTTGGTCCTTTTCTGCGGTTTTTGTATCCTGCCCGATAGTTGCGCGGTATACTTCGCCGCTCACCAGCGATAGAGGAGGTTTGACGTGCCAGAGCAGCGACCTCTCGCAATCCTCTGCGTCAGCACCTACGAAAAAGGGCAGGAGTTTATCCGAACGTGCAAAGGGATCGGCTGCACCGTGTATTTGCTGACGGTAGAAAAACTGCGTAACGCGGACTGGCCACGCGAAGCTCTCGACGAGATGTTTTTTATGCCGGAAGATTTGCCGCTGCCGCAATTGTTGAACGCAGTGAGCTACGCCGCTCGCACGCGAAAAATTGACCGAATTGTGGCGCTGGACGAGTTCGACATGGAGAATGTGTCGGCCATTCGCGAGCACCTGCGCATTCCGGGTATGGGCCTGACGACTGTCCGGTATTTTCGCGACAAACTGGCGATGCGAGCACGGGCAAAAGAAGTATGCATCAACGTGCCGGAATTTGTGCATGTCCTAAATCATGCAGAGTTGCGGGAATTCATGGAACGCGTTCCCGGTCCGTGGTTATTGAAGCCGCGTTCGCAGGCTTCCGGAATCGGCATGAAGAAGATCCGGCAGCCGGACGAGTTGTGGCCGTGGCTGGAGAAGTTGGGGGATGAACAATCGCACTTCTTGCTGGAGCAATTTGTGCCGGGCACCGTATTTCACGTGGACAGCGTAGTCAGTGAACGGGAAGTAGTATTGGCCGAAGCGCATGCCTACGGGACGCCGCCGCTCGACGTTTCTCACGGTGGCGGAGTGTTCACGACGCGCACGCTCGAGCGCGACAGCGCCGATGCCAAGGCACTGCTGGACGTAAATCGGGAGCTGATTCAGGGGTTGGGTTTGGTGCGTGGCGTGACTCACGCCGAATTCTTGAAAGCACAAGCCGACGGGAAGTTTTATTTCATCGAGATTGCTGCGCGAGTCGGGGGCGCGTACATCTCGGACGTGATTGATTACGCGACCGGCGTGAACTTGTGGCGTGAGTGGGCCAAACTGGAGGTGGGCGCAGGCAAGGAGCCTTACACCCTGTCGGGAACCCGCAAGGACTATGCCGGCGTAATTGTGTCGCTGGCCAAACAGGAACAGCCGGACTTGTCGGCGTACAACGACCCAGAAATCGTCTATCGCGTGAAAAAATTCCACCACGCGGGATTTATCGTGAAGTCCCCGAACGCTTCGCGAGTGACCGAATTGTTGGACGGCTACGCGCGGCGCTTCGTCCGCGACTTTTTGGCCTCGCAGCCGGTCCCCGACAAACCCACTGCCTAAACGAATTGCCCTTGGGGCAGTAACGGGACTGCACTAAAGGGTAGTTACTCTCACGCACTGCAACCTGATACGTTCTTGCAGGACCCACGACACGGGAATACAGTTTGATCTTGCCCCGACGGAATCTGCTGGGGTGACTTGACCCTGGAGGATCCAATGTGGGGGAACGCGAAGAAGCCGGATACGCCGCAAGCCGCGCAACCGGAGCCGAAAAGTTTTGCAGCGAATCAACCGAATCTGAATCAGGCGCCGAAGCCAGCTCCGGCGACTTGGGAGGGAACTAACGCGATGAGTACAGATGCAATGCGTCCATTGGGTGCAACCGGCGACCGCGCGACGGCCAGACTGGGAGCGAGCCTGCACGTGAAAGGCGAAATCACCGGGAGCGAAGACCTGCTGGTCGACGGCTCGGTGGAAGGGTTGATCCAGCTGGATGAGCGCAAGCTCACCGTCGGAGCAACCGCCAAGCTCACCGCCGATATCATTGCCCGCGAGGTAGTGGTGTACGGCAGTGTGAAGGGCAACCTTCGTGCCAAGGACCGGATCGAAATCAAGAAGGATGGTTCCGTAAACGGCGACCTGACCACAGCGCGCATCATGATCGAAGACGGCGCCTACTTCAAAGGCTCGATCGAGATTGACAAGAGCGCCGAGAAGGAATCGGGCGGCAGCGCATTTGCCAAATCGTCCAGCGCTCCGGCTCCGGCAACCGCGGGTCCGAAGAGCATTTAGTTCAAGTTTTGTCGCAGGGAGCAAGGCGGCGCGTGGAATTTCTATCGCGCCGCCTTGTCTGTTTATGGAGCGGCTCTCGGGCTTCCATGTCACTTCCATTGACAAGTCTATAAGGGACGGCCAGCGACCTGGCAGTTGCCAGCGATGGCACCGCACTAGCGTCGCGTATCGGAAGCGCCGTGTAAAATCGCGATCAAAATCTAACTTTGCGGTCGGCCACCCGAAACTCGGAGCTGCAGGTCTGAGGGAGGTCCCGGAATCGTCCTGCAATGGCCAATCCCGACACCGAATCAATCGCCGTTGATGCCGCCGTTAACTTGACCTGAGTGCGCGCGCCCTGGTGCGCCAGTTGCTCTAACTTTTTGCTGGCGAATCTCATCCAAACCGACGTAGAACAGTAGCGTAGAAATTCCGTGTGAGGGATTCATGGAACTGCGGAAACTGGGTAATTCCGATTTGCGGTTGACGCCGGTAGGATTTGGAGCGTGGGCCATTGGTGGCTCGGGTTGGGAATTCGCCTGGGGCCAGCAAGAGGACGCGGATTCCGTCGCGGCGATAGTCGGCGCGCTTGAATTGGGTGTCAACTGGATCGACACGGCCGCGGTCTATGGCACCGGGCATTCCGAGGAAATCGTCGCGAAAGCCTTGAAACAGTGGAAAGGGAACCGTCCCTACATTTTTACCAAATGCGTTTTGCGCTGGGACGAGAACCGCAAGGTTTATCCGGACCATTCCGCAGCTTCTATTCACAAAGAGTGCGAAGACAGTCTACGTCGCCTGCAGACCGATGCGATTGATCTCTACCAGATGCATTGGCCGCCTAGGGACAATGGCCCGGGCTTGGAAGAAGCCTGGCAGGCCATGAACGATTTAAGAAAAGAAGGCAAAGTCCGCTGGGTCGGCGTTTCGAATTTTGATGTCGAGCAGATGAAGCGGGCCGCGAAACTTGCGCCCATCACTTCCGACCAGCCACCGTATTCCATCATTCGCAGGGCCATCGAGGCGGAAATCTTGCCCCACTGCGAGAAGAACGGAATCGGCGTGATCAGTTACGCCCCTATGGCCTCAGGCTTGTTGACTGGGGCCATGACGAGCGAACGCGCCGCCGCACTACCGTCGGATGATTTCCGCAGCCGCAACCCGGAATTTAGAGAGCCGCGCCTTTCCAAAAATATTGAATTGGTTGAACGTTTGCGCAAAGTTGGCGCCCGCCATGGTCGCGGCCCCGGCGAAGTTGCGATCGCCTGGGTACTGCGCCACCCCACAATAACGGGAGCGATTGTTGGGGCGCGCAACGCGAAACAAGCCGAAGGCATAATGCGCGCTGGCGAGTTGAAGTTGACTCAAGAAGAAATCGCGGAAATTGAAGGCGCCGCCGCCGCAGCCACGGCGCGCTGAAACCAATCAGGAGAAGAAGGATGGACCTGGGATTGAAAGGAAAGCTGGCCGTGGTGTCTGGTTCCACGGCAGGAATCGGTTTAGCCATCGCCACAACTTTGGCGCGCGAGGGCGCTCGCGTCGTGATTAACGGTCGGACCGCGGAACGCGTCAAGACAGCTGCAGAACGCATCCGCATGGAATTGCGTGGCGCGGAAGTTACAGAAGTTGCCTCCAACCTCGGAACGCCGGAAGGAATCGCCGCATTGGTCGAGCAAGTGCCCAGCGCGGACATCCTCGTGAACAACTTAGGCATTTTCGATCCCAAACCGTTTCTGGACATCCCGGATTCCGAATGGCTTCGATTTTATGAGGTCAACGTAATGAGCGGGGTGCGACTCACGCGCCACTACTTACCTGGAATGCTCGAAAAAAAGTGGGGTCGCGTAATTTTCATTTCTAGCGAATCGGGCCAGCAGATTCCTGCGGAAATGGTGCACTACGGAATGACCAAGACCGCGCAAATCGCGATCGCCCGCGGCGTTGCGGAATCTGTGGCGGGTAGCGGCGTCACCGTCAATTCAGTGCTTGCCGGCCCGACGGCGTCGGAAGGAGTCGGCGACTTCGTGCAAAGCATGGCCAGAAGCCGGGGTGTGAGTCCGGCGCAAATCGAGAAAGAGTTCTTCGAAACGGTCAGGCCGAGCTCACTATTGAAGCGATTTGAAACGACCGACGAAATCGCAGCCATCGTTGCCTTCGTCGCCAGCACCCAATCCGTTGGCATCAACGGAGCCGCCGTCCGCGCTGAGGGCGGCGTAGTCAGAAGTATTTTGTAAGCGCAGCTGGCCTAAATACGCTGATAGTCCGCGCGCCAGCTTTGAATCAGCCGCTTAATCGTTTTGCGGTCGCCGATGTTGTCGTTCAGGACTTTTCGCGCCAGCACCGGAAGTTCCGCGTCGCCAGCAAACCGCAGCGCAACCAGTTGACTGATCGTGAAGTCTTTGATTTGTGGCTGAAGGTCGTCGGGCAGTAGCTGTTGATAGCGTAGATGCTCTTCCAGCCGAATCACGCGGTCCTGAACGCCCAGCGCGAACAGCCGCCCCAGAAACGCCAGCGTAAGTAGTGCTGCTGCCAACAATACGCCGAAGATCGCACGCCAAACAAAGAGTGGCGAAAACGCAGGAAGCCTAAACAGCTGGTAGATATGGATTACCAAATTGATCGCCAGCACCGGCACGATGAAGAAATGAAACGCCGGCACGATTTTCCCATGATTTGCGAAATTTTGTGGTTCGCTCATTCGTATCTCCTCAGAAGGGAAGGATCAGTGGAATCTTGGCGAAGCGCAAAAACTACTCGAATGATTCCTTTGTGCATCGTAAACTTTGCCTAATCGCAAAGTTCTTTGGTTTCCGTACCGTCAGTCATGTTGTACAGCAGATCGAGTGGCCGCACGAAATTGTAGCAACGTCCGAGAAACCTTTTGAACCTCAAGGCATCCAACCAACAACGGGAGAGTCCCATGGCCAAAGCATTCTGGGCAGGAAAGTTGATTGCAGAGAGCAACTCGTGCGTGCTTGTCGAGGGTAACCAATACTTTCCCGAGGACGCAGTGAAAAAACAATATCTCAAATCCAGCGACCACACTTCGATCTGCCCGTGGAAGGGAACTGCGCACTATTACCACGTTGACGTCGACGGCATCAGAAACGACAACGCAGCGTGGTTTTATCCCGACCCCAAGCCCGAAGCCGCCGAAATCTCTGGACGTATCGCCTTCTGGAAGGGCGTTCGCGTGGAGTCGTAGTCCAAGTCGCTGGATGCCCTCTATTTACGGCTCCAGTCGTTTTTAAAAACACTGCCACCCTTCATCACGAAACGTACGTTGGCCAATTCCTTCACATCGTTTAGCGGGTCACCGCTTACCGCGACGATATCTGCGTACGCTCCTACCGCCACCACGCCGAGTTCACCCTTTTCGTCCAGCAACTCTGCCGCACGCGAAGTCGCCGCGCGAATCGCCTGCATCGGTGTAAGCCCAAATTGAACCAGATATGGAAATTCCAGGGCCATCGGCTCGGTCCATTCGATTCCTCCCATATCCGTTCCGTACGCAATTTTGATGCCCGCTTTGACGGCCTTTTCCACCGAAGTGCCATGCACTTCCGCACGTTTCCTATCCCGCTTCCCCGCAGCGGTATTCTCCGGCGCCCAATCGCCGTAGTAAGGCGCGAGCGTGGGACAATACCAAGTGCCTTGCCGCGCCATCTGCGCGATCTGGGCATCACTGATTTCCAGTCCATGCTCGATCGAATCGCAGCCACCATCGAGCGCACGCTGCAATCCAATTCCGTTATACGCATGGCAAGCAACTTTCTTTCCCCATCCGTGCGCTTCATCTACGATCGCTTTCAACTCTTCCACCGTCAGCGTAGGTTGCGAAACCAGGTTGCCCCGTTTGTCCACCCAGGAACGGTGTGTCATATAAACTTTCAGCCAGTCCGCTCCGTGATCCAGCTGTTCGCGTGCTGCTTTGCGCGCTTCCACCGGCCCATCCACAATTTGTGCGCCCTTCGGCATATCTAGTTCCGGAGCATATCCTTCCAGGTTGTA
>DASSYL010000024.1:0-2784 GCA_035703315.1 Candidatus Acidiferrum sp.
GACGAAGTCGTCAGGGTGTAACAGCCAATGGAGGAAAGGCCCGCCCATCCGCAAGAAGTGGGCATGTCCGGAAATACGATGAACACCCGGCTGTAATTCTGGAAGTTCACGCCGCCGTTCGCTGCAGCGTCCACTGCATCGGCAATGAACTGCGGCACGCTCGTGCACGTATAGGAACCACTCAGGGTGTACCACCCAAAAACGCTGCCTGCGGCTCCCGTTTGCCCGTAGGATGCATCTTTCCAATAGCCGTCAAGCGATGGACTCGAGCCAAAAAACAATGAGCTCACGCTTGCTTGCGTCAAGCCCGCAGGAGGCGTCGTGCCAGGGAAATTCACCAGCAGCACCGCCGAATTTTGCGTGCCAGACGTGCTGCAGCTTGCTGCGGGCAGCTCCGTTCCCGTCACCGTTCCGCCCACCGCAGCCATGGTCGTAGTCAGCGCGACACCCGAAACCTGCAACGTCTTGCCGCACTGCAGGTCGGCCGGTTGCGGCCCGGCAAAATGGACGTCAAATTCGCGGCCATTCGCTTTTAGCCGAATCGAAGTCTTCGAGGTTTTCCGAACCAGATCGTCACTGATGGTCACTTCTGCTGGTCCTTGCCACGTGCCATGCGTTTCCAGCAATCCCGCGGATTCCGGAAACTTCGCAGCCAAATCCGCCAGCAATTCCGGCGAAAATGCGAAAGACAAGGCAGCCCGCGGGTTCTCCTCGATCAGCGCCTGCAACGCTGCGGCGCGCTTGGCCAAGGCCGTCGCCGCCTGGCTATGAATTGCACCGGTCGCCGACTGATTTTCTTGCGCCTGTCCGTGCAGTTGCAGCACGCTATTGTTCAGCGCGCGCACTTGCGCGGCTCGCTCGCTCTCTCGCGGGTTGGCGGAGGAATTGCCCTGAGCAAACGCTCCGCTCATGGCGATGGTAGAGAAAAAAACGGCGGTCAGAAGTCGGAAAGGTACGTGAAGAACTTCCTGCGCGCCCTGGGCCCCGGTCCTGCTTGCGTTCATAATGCCCCCTCAGGCTGCCTTTAGCCTAGGGAGGACGTACCGGTACTTCTACTGGTCACTGGGACAGAAATAGGACAGGCGCCTATTTAGTACGCGGTCTAAGGAGATTCTTGGACGGGTTCAAAACGGCGGCGCTCATTCACCATGTCGCTGATTCGGCAGGATTAATCTGACTTGGCGCGAATCGCTAATTGCTCTTCGATCACCTTCAGAAACGCTGCTTCCGGCAACGCGCCACTCATGAAGATACCGTTGATGAAAAATCCGGGCGTACCCGTAACGCCTGCGCGCATCCCTTCCTGGCCGTCCTGCTGGATCTGCTCTTTGTACTTCTCGCTAGAAAGGCACAGACTGAATTCCTTCTGATTGAGTTGCAGTGTTTGCGCCTTCTTCAGCAAGCCATCGCGGTCCAGATTGCTCTGGTCTGCGAACATCAGGTCATGCAGCTCCCAGAACTTTCCTTGCTCTCCCGCGCACCGTCCCGCCTGGGCCGCCCCGATCGCCATGGGATGTATTTGCGGCACGGGAAGATCGCGGAACGCCAGGGCAACCGTTGCAGGATATTTCGCTAACACATTCCGTAGAGCACCTTGCACCTGGCCGCAGTAGGGGCACTGAAAATCGGAAAACTCCACGATGATTACTTCCGCCTTGGGATTTCCCCTCACTCGCGCCGGATCGAAACTGACTTCGGTGCGCGGCGGCGCCAGGAGAATAGATACTTTTGTTCCTTCGCGCAGCCGTGTGGAATACTCCTGCCGCGCCTGCTGAACCCTGGCTCTTTTCAGGGTCTGCTGGATCTGCCCTTTGACTTCCTCCAGCGGTTTGTTGAATTGTTCCTTCTGCACCGCATAAATCGCGCCAACTTCGACATCGGTCGGTTCCGGAACTTTGGCGTCTGCCTCTTGCTGCAACAGCTTCTCGGTACTCACGTTGCGTTTTTTTGCTTCAGCTTCCAATACTCTTTGGCCAATCAAAATATCCAGCGCCTTCTTCTTGATCTCGTATTCCTGTTCCTTTAAAGGGCGCAGCTGGCCCGCTACATAAGGCGCCAAATCCGTTTCCGTAATCGCTTGACCTTCGACGGTTGCCAGCGGCTTTTCTGTCTTTGCGTTTTTTGCGTCGGGTGACAAACTTGCAGTTTGCGCCAAACTGTTCGGCGCCGTCACGGTTAAGAAAAAACTAATCCCCAACAAGCAGAAGGGCTTCATGGCTGGTTCCTTCTTGAAAAAGCGGAGTTTAGCGGGACTATCCCCCAGCTAAGGGCGCAAGTCAACAATCTTTGCTCTGCCTCTGATGCGTCGGTCGACCCGCTCGCAAACGCTACCAATCCCTCTCTTTTCACTGGCACGGCCCACGCGCAGCGGCGTAGTTTTCTGTGGCTTTACAAGCTCATTGCCTTAAACAGACTCGCCCACCATCTCTTCGCTTTTCTTCCAGAGCGCCTCTGCATGCTTTCTATCCAGCGCATATCCGCGCACTCCTTCGCTAATCGCGCTGATATTCACGTGGTCTCGAACGATGTTGCCAACGTGGCAATTCTCGCAATATTTGCCGCCAATCTCGTCGGCGGCAGCCACAACAGCGGCCCACACCGAAGTCGCAGCACCCTGCGGGATGGTCTTCCATTGAAACTGTCCCTTGCCTTCCACCCTAAGCTGCTGATTCATCTGATCAATCATCTTTTGCATGTGGCTTGGGTCCACGTAGCGGCCAAGCTCCGTTCGTATGCCGCCCGGATGCACGGCTGCGGCGCGCACGCCGCGCGCTCGGTGCCGCT
>DASSYL010000031.1:0-12188 GCA_035703315.1 Candidatus Acidiferrum sp.
TACGGCTACTCCAATTTCAAGGACAAGAAAGCCGTCGATCCCGACTCCACCATCTTCCGCCTTGCCTCCATCTCCAAACTTTTCACTTGGGTCGCCGTCATGCAATTGCAGGAGCAGGGCAAACTCGACCTCGACACCGACATCAACCAGTATCTCGATTTCCAGATTCGCCCCGCTTTTGGCCGACCCATCACCTTGCGCAATCTCATGACCCACACCGGCGGGTTCGAAGACGAAGTCCGCGACATCATTATCGTCAAGCCCAAACAGCAGCCCTCGCTGCGCGACTTTCTCATTCACAACCAACCCCGCCGCCTTTTTCCTCCCGGCATCGTTCCCGGCTACTCGAACTACGGCGTCGGCCTCGGCAGCTACATCGTTCAGCGCGTCAGCGGCCAGCCCTTCGAGCAATACGTCGCCGACCACATCTTCGCGCCGCTCGGCATGACCCACTCCACCTTTTTCCAGCCTCCGCCGAAGGATCTCGAATCACTTCCCTCCGAGGGCTATCCTGGCAACACCACCAAAGATCCCATCGGCTTTGAGATTTTCAATCCCGTCGGCGCCGGCGGCGTCTCCTCTACCGCGGCCGACATGGGTCGCTTTGGCTCGGCGCTGCTCAACGGCGGCGAACTCGACGGCAAGCGTATTCTCAAACCCGAAACTCTCGCGCAAATGTACACTCCGCAATTTCGCGCCAGCGACCGCATGCCCGCTCTCGGCATGGGCTTCTACGAAACCTGGCGCAACGACCTCCGCTGGATAGGCCATGAAGGCGACCTCATTGCCTTCCACAGTCTTTTCTTTCTCGAGCGCTCACAAAAGCTCATCCTCTTCATCTCCTTCAACTCCGCCGGTAGCGCAGGTAAAGCTCGCCCCGAGCTCGTGCAAATGTTCACCGACCGCTATTTCCCTTCCGGCAAGCCTCAACAGTTCATCACCATACCCCAACCCGAGCTCAAGTCCATCGAAGGCACCTACCAGTCCACTCGCCGCATCGACAGCACCAAGGCTCGTCTCATCAATCTTTTCTCGCAACGAACCGCGTCTCTCGACAAAGAAGGCGTACTGCAAATCGGCGACGTCAAAGACCTCCGCGGGCACGCCATTAAATGGAAGCCCATCGCCAAGGATCTTTTCCAACAAGTGAATGGCCAGCGCTGCCTTTTCGCCATCCGAGACGGCGCTGGCAAGGTCATCCGTCTGGCGTACGATTTTCCCGGCGTTCAGGCCGAGCGCATCGCTTGGTTTGACTCTGCCGGCATTGTCTACGCGCTTTCTGGCGGTAGCGTCGTCATTCTCGCCGGCGTCATCCTCGCATCCCTTTATCGAGTCGGCCGCAGGCTCCTGTTCAAGAACCGTCCAAAGCCTGCTCCCCAGCCCGGAACCGTTTGGCTTCCGCTCCCTTCGCGCATCGCCGCTTGGCTCTGGTTGACCCTGCTCGGCGGGATCTTTGCCTTCTTCGCGTCCACTGGCGACGACCTCGTCCCTCCCACGCAAGCCTGGGACAAATACTTCTATCTCGTGAACGCGGTAACCGTGGTCGCTATCTTTTTCAGCCTGTTCGCCATCGGCTCCGGCCTCCGAGCCTGGTTCCGCTCCGGCCTCCGCCGCATCACCCAAATCAAGTTTTCTCTCGTGGCCGTGGCCTGCCTCCTTCTCACCTGGCTCGCCATCCACTGGAACGTCCTTGGCCCCGCCACCCGCTTATAGAGCAAATCCTGAACCTTATCAGAGTGAGCTCCTCAAACCCTGAATTCGCTGATGTGCTTCAAATTGCCTGCCGGTCACTTTCGCCTCGCCAGATGTTTGGCAATCCTCCGTGTGGTGTACTCGGCACCGTAGGCAAAACGCATCATCGGTCCAAAACTTGTCGCGGAGGCCAGTCCGAGAAAGTAAAGTCCCGGAATGGAGGATTCAAAATTGCCGGATAGGATCGGAGCATTCTGCAGACAGCTGATTCGCGAAAGGACATCCTGGTCTAGAAATGGTAGGCCGCGTAGGTCGGCTCGGTAACCCGTCGCCGCGATTACGCGGTCAGCGAAGTGATCGACCTCCACGTTGTCTCGACCGATAAGACGCAGATGCACCTGTTCTCCAGAGATCTCCGCGCGTGCGATCTGGAAACCCAGCGACAGAGGCACACAGCCCAGAACGCGATCGCGCGTCGGCCAACCACCTGCCGGACCTAAGTGCGTCTTGACAATGTTCAAGCGAACGTTTCCCGGCAAGTGCCGGAACAGGTTTGGATACTCGACGTATAGGAATGATCTCAAGCCCGGACCTATGCCCGTTGAGGGTTGCCGCACCCGTTTCCATAGCGGACGGCGTCCGACAGCCAGCTTGCCGTGAAACGCGAGCTTGGTTTGGCGCGCAATCAAATGGGCCGTTGCCCCCTGCTCGTTTAGCAGCGCAGCCAGATCGAGCGCCGACGCACCCGCCCCAACTACTGCAACCCTTGCGCCGCGGAATCCCTCTAGATCGCCGTGCGCGAAGCTGTGTGTCAAAAATTTGGCGGGGATATGTTCCAGCTCCGGCGGTACGTACGGGAAGTGGGTGATGCCTGCAGCAACGGCCACGCGTCTGGCTGTCAGTTCGTCATGGTCCTCAAGCTTCAGTCGGAAGCCGCCGGACACGCATTCGACCGATGTCACCAGCTTTTCCTCCAGCTCGGGGGCAAAGCGTTTCTGGAAGGCAAGTCCGTAGGCTGTAAACGCATCGAGACGAACCGGCACATCCGTGCGGTGGTAGTCGACCCCTTCCTGCCTGCAAAAATGCTCGAGTGTGAACGATGACTCAGGATCAGAAAGATTCGAAGCAAATCCATCAGATTTGAGCAGCATCCCCTTGGGCATGTGCTTGCGCCACGAATCCATAGGGCTGCCAAAGATTCGAAACGGAATTGCGGCACCCTTCAAGTGCGCGGCAAGCGACAATCCATATGGCCCCGCGCCGATAATGGCAACTTCGGTCGAAAAAATCATTTATCCTTCCATCGTCTTCCAAGGCGCCATCATCCTGCTTCCCGGGCGTCTCAATCTCTCCTATAATTACCTTAGATTGGCGAAAGCTCGGGTGTTTGCCTCTCCTCCGGCCCGGAAGATTCGCCCATTGACGTAGAAGCTTTCGCTTGCTGGCCTACAGGATAGCAATCTTGAAGCCTACGATTCTCCTCGCAAGCACCAATTTCTGGCTCTCTCCAGTGCGAATTGCCCAGACCTTTGCGGATTTGGGGTGCACAGTGCAAGTTGTATGCCCTCACCGCAATGCTCTTACGGTCAGTTCCGCGGTTCATCGCACGCATCGTTACCGCAGTTTCCAGCCCCTGCCCTCGATCAGTGCCGCGATCAAAGCTGCGAACCCCGATCTCGTTGTCCCTTGTGACGACCTTGCAACCGCCCACCTGCACGCCATCGAGCGCCGAAGCCGCCATGCCCCCGCAACATCCTCCGCAACTGTGGAATTACTCAACCGTTCGCTGGGCTCGCCGGCGAGCTACCCAATTGTTGATTCGCGACACGAGTTCCTTGCCACTGCACGAGACGAAGGAGTGCTCGTTCCCAATTCGGCGCTAATTCCCAGCCCGAGTGCGCTGGATATCTGGACGCGCGAAAGCGGCTTTCCCGCAGTCTTGAAGAGAGACTGTACCTCGGGCGGCGAGGGCGTTCGAATCGTCAAAACGCGCCAGCAGGCCCATCGGGCTTTCCGAGAACTGCTTTCCCGGCGCCCTACATCCCAAACACTGAAGCGGATTTTGCTGGATCGTGACAACACTTTTCTTGCTAGGCTGCTCCGACGCGAGCACCCGCTGATTAGCGTCCAGCAATTCGTCTTCGGCCAAGACGCGAATATGGCAGTGGCGTGCTGGCAAGGCGAAGTCCTGGCCCAAATTGGGGCAATTGTCTTGAAGGCCCGGAGCCCCATGGGACCCGCGGCGGTCATAGGATTGGTCGACAATTCCCAAATGAGCGCTGCCGTGAAAAAAATTGTGCGGCGTCTGGGCTTGTCGGGATTCGCCGGCTTTGATTTTGTTATCGAGCACTCGACCGGCAAGCCCTTCTTGATCGAAATCAATCCGCGCGCCACGCAAACGTCCCATCTGCAATTGGGCATAAGAGGTGACCTTGCTGCCGCCCTGTGTGCAGCGGTTTCCGGAAGCCCCATGGCAAACAGACCCAGTGTTACCGCTCGAGAGGCTATCGTTCTCTGGCCACATGTTTCCGAAGACCTGCTTCCGGCAAACCTAATGCAGTCGGTCTACTTCGATACGCCGAGCAATGACCCCGAAGTAGTTCGCCTTTATGGCTCAGCCAAACCCTCCACCTTGTCCGCTGCCATGAAATCTCTCTGGAAGACCGCTCGAATCTAGCAGCACTGTGTGCGCGGGCGGACTTTTCCCGCAGCCATGCAAGCACAGAATCTAAGCACGAACCAACCTGAGCGTTCAATGTGCCGCGGAGCGGCTTGGAATTTGAAATCCTTTTTAGTCTGACTGCGTAAGACCAGCCCGAACCAATGCTCGAATTCCTCCTTGAGCTCTTCCTCCAAATTTTCTTGGAAGCGGCATTTGAGTTCGCCGCCAACCTGCTGGGCGCTCTTGTCTTCCGTCTGTTTGCCGCGCTCGCCTAGCTCCCCGGGATTGCTAACCCGATCTTCGCCTTTTTTGCCTGCTTATGCTTCGGTGCGGCAACAGGCTTACTGAGCTTGTGGCTCTTCCCCCATTCCTTTGGTTCATCGCTCTCAAGTTCCGGTCCTCAGCCTGGTCTTCAGGCTTCCGCTTTTCCTTTTCCCAAACGTTCCGCTAGACTGCTGTGTTCCCTTACCTTCTCGGAGATTCCTGATGCTCGTTGTCATGCAGTCACACGCCACGGAGGAGCAGGTCCGCTCCGTCTGCCAGCGTATTGAGTCGCTCGGCCTTAAAGCTCATCCCATCCCGGGAGCAGCACGCACCGCCATCGGTATCACCGGCAATGACGGCGCCGTCGACCTCGGCATCCTCGAATCCATGCCCGGCGTCGTTGAATGCATTCCCGTCAGCAAACCCTACAAACTGGTCAGCCGCGACGCTAAGGAAGAAGATTCTGTCATCCGTATCCCTACGCCCTCCGGTGACGTCCTGGTGGGTGGCCTCCACCTTGCCCTGGTCGCCGGACCTTGCGCGGTCGAATCTGAAGCGCAGTGCCTCGAGGTCGCACGCCAGCTGAAACCTACGGGGGTGCGGCTATTTCGCGGTGGTGCCTACAAGCCCCGCACTTCTCCCTACAGTTTTCAGGGACTCGGCGAGCCCGGCCTGAAAATCCTGGCGAAAGTTCGCGATGAATTCGGCTTCGGCATTATCACCGAGGCGATTGACAACGAATCGTTGGACCTCGTAGAAAAATATGCCGATGTCATCCAGATCGGCGCCCGCAACATGCAGAACTTTTCTTTGCTCAAGCGTGCCGGCCGCGCGCGAAAACCGGTGCTGCTGAAACGCGGAATGTCCGCCACCCTCGATGAATTTCTGATGGCCGCCGAATACATCTTGTCCGAGGGCAATTACAACGTAATGCTGTGCGAGCGCGGTGTCCGCACCTTCTCCGACTTTTCCCGCAACACGCTCGACCTCGCGGTCGTACCCGCCGTCAAAAAGCGCAGCCATTTGCCGATTCTTGTTGACCCCAGCCACGGCACCGGCAAACGCCACAAAGTTCTTCCCCTCTCTCGCGCCGCCGTCGCGGTCGGCGCCGACGGCCTGCTCGTCGAAGTCCACCATCAGCCGGAAAAAGCTCTCTCCGACGGCATTCAGTCCATCATTCCATCTGAATTCGCCGAGCTCACAGCAGAAGTCCGCCAGATCGCCAACGTCCTCCACCGCACCGTCAACTGATGCAGCGCGCTTCCAAATTCCGCATCATCTTCGCGGCTTCAGTTCTGTTAATCGCTGCGGTAATTGTTCTGGCGCGCGAACATCGTCCCTCGTTCCTGCGGCCCGGCTTGCGCCTCTATGCTTATGTCAGCACAGCCGACAACGCAGTCTCCGTCGTGGATCTCGTCAAACTCGCCACCGTCGCTCACGTTCCCATTGGCGGAAACATCTCCGCCATGCGCGAGCACCCCACCCGCGCC
The DNA here is from genome assembly GCA_035703315.1 of Candidatus Acidiferrum sp. Taxonomy (GTDB): domain Bacteria; phylum Acidobacteriota; class Terriglobia; order Acidiferrales; family UBA7541; genus Acidiferrum. Next base: position 6,109 of record DASSYL010000031.1, read on the forward strand.
GAAGTGTGGGGCGTCAGCGCCAGCGGCGGTTTTGCGTGGGTTCTCGATTCGCGAACCTCGCAAATCGTGGCACGTATCCCTGTCGGAGCAGCCCCCTATTCGCTGGATTTTTCGCCCGGCGGCGCCCGCGTTTACGTTCCCTCTTCGGCAGGCAACACACTGACGGTAATCGACTGTGCCTCGCGTCAAGTCGTGGGACACACTCCCACCGGCGCGCAGCCCGTGGCGGCTCGCGTTTCCTCCGACGGAAAGCTAGCCCTGGTGCTGAACAAAAAAGACGCCACGGTCGGCGTTCACGATGCGGCGACGCTTCAGCTGCGCGCGTTGATTCCCGTCATTCCCGACCCGGAAGACGCGGCGATTCTGGCCGACGATTCCGTCGCCTTCATTCTCAGCCGCTCGCAAAAACGCTTGTCTGTCGTCGATCTGCACAAAGGCCGGTTGCTGAGTAACCTCGAACTTGCCGGCGTTCCTTCGCAAATGATCCTCAAGCCCGATGGCGGCGAACTCTACGTTATTTCTCCCGAAGCCCACGGCCTGCAAGCGATCAACACTTGGACCCACGAGGTAGGTGACTATCTCGAACTGGGCTCGGCGCCCACACGAGGCGTACTACTGCCCGATACGGGCCAGCTCTATATTTCGGATGCGGCCGCCAACACCGTCACCGGCGTAGACATGAACAACCGCCGCCTGATACGTCCCACGATCCCCGCAGGGCAGATCCCCGGAGCGTTGCGGTTCGATCCTGGCGACAAAGCCCGCCTGCTGCTGGTAGTCAGCCAGGCCTCCGGCGACCTCTCCATAATTCGCATTACTTCCGATCGGCCCAGCGGATTGCTCACCATGGTTCCGGTCGGCGACCAGCCGCGCGAGCTCGCCGTCAAATTATTTTAGGAAGGTGTTGCGCCGGCAGAGTCAGCTCAATCGAAAAAAAACGCGTGTCTTTCCGAGGAGCTTGCCCGCTGCGGCGGGCGAAGCGAGGAGGGATCTGCTTTCGACATATCATGACAGCGGCTCCAGCGCCCAAGCAAAATCCTCGCCGAGCTGCACATCCAAAATTCCCTCGGCTGGCAGTACATCCACCGGAAGCCCTCCATGCCACAGCGCAACCCCCAGCCGCAACTTCGTCGCACCGCGCAAGTCAAAAAGTTCCTTCCCTATTGCCACTTCGAGGATGGTTTCAAACGCCACTTCCGCCGCTTGGGAAGGCTTGAGCAGGCAGATGCGTTCCTGCTCCACGGAAAATTCCACCAGCTTTCCGTGTTTCAGTTTCGCGGTGATCGTCACTTCGCACTGCGCGTGGACGCTAACCCGAAACTCCGCGTCTTCCAGCTCGGCCAGTGCGTCGGGGAATGCGTCGAGCCGGATGCAAAAGCGTTCCGGCTCAAAGCCGTAGCGCAGCTCGCGCAAATAGTAGGTGCGACCGTGCATGGCGCCGCTACGCCGTTCCGGTGAATACAACGCTGCGCCGAGCCATTCGAAATAGGATGAGTCGCGGCCGTTCACGTCGACGCGGAGATATTCGGACGGTTGTAGATGCAGTGCGCGTTCGGGCTGCCGTTTGATCGGCTTGGCCAATTCATCCGGCGCAATCACTCCCAGCGCGCGGTAAATTCCGGTGAGATGTTTGCGATACAGCGCGTCGAATTCCGCGTCGTTCGCCGTGCTGTGTTCCGGCCCATACCACCAGCACCAGTCGCTGCCTTCCGCCGCCAGCAGCGATTCTTTGGCTTGCTTCAAGGCTTCTTCGCTGGGCGCGTCACTGCGGCCCTGCGCGTAAGCTTCTTCCGCTTTGCCGTACGCTTCGCGCGCATCCCACAGCAACTCCCACGCCTGCACATCTTCGGCGTGGCCGATCCACACATCGAAGTTGGCATTGATCCAGGACGCGGGGAAAATTCCGCCGGTTTGCGGAATGTCGCCGGCGGCGGCAATTGCTTCGCTGGCGGTAAGTGCGCGGAAATCGGAATCGTCCTGAATGCGGCGATAAAATTCGCGGAGGAATTCCCGGCCGTGGCTCGGGTAATATTCCCAGGCATTTTCGCCGTCCAGAAAGATGCAAACGGTGAGCGGCTGTTTGCTCGGCACGCGATCGCCGATGAGGCGCAAGCGTCCGTGCAGGTCCGCGGCTGCGGCTTTCGAATCCATGCGGCTGTAGACGAAGCCAATCAAATCAGAAATGTGATGGTCGCGAAAAAGTCCGGTGATGCCGTTCGAACCCATCTGCACTCGCCACGGTTGATAGAGCTTGTCGGCGTTCGCGGGAAGACCGCTAGCCTCGCGGAAAAATCCAACGTTCAGCGTTCGGCCGAGCACGCCTTCGTCGGTGCCGAACCATCGAAAACCCTCGTCGGCGGCGATGGCCAGCGTCTGGTCCGAGACGGAACCTTCCGAAGGCCAGAGCCCGGAAGGCAGCACGCCGAAAATGCGTTGATGGTATTCGCGCGCGCGGCGCAGTTGTTCGCGGGCGTCTTCCGGATGGCGATAGGCCCGCCGCGGCAGAGGAGTGGAAGGATTTGCGATGCGCGCGATGTCCGAATCGCAAATCAGCGGCAGAATCGGATGGTAAAAGGGCGTAGTGCTGATTTCGATCTGCCCGCGTGTGGCAGCTTCGCGATAAATCGGCAGAACAATCTGAAGATATTCAAGCTGTTTTCTCTTCAGCGTGGCTTTGTCCTTTTCGCTAAAGTCTTTTCCCTTGGCGGAAAGCGCGTTGACAACGGGATCCTTGGCAATCCATTCTTCGTCCATCCAGACCAGTTGAGAAAGAAGTTGCAGGTCGCGCCAATCGCGCGGCGTAAATGTAACTTGCGCTTGAGCACCGCCTGCGGGCCGCGACCATTCGTACAATTCCAGAAAGCGCGGCCAGCGCGCCAGCAGCCGTTCGTGGTTGACCTGAAAGGCGCGTTGCAGAATCTCGATTTTTTCCTCGCGGCTGAGCTGCTCGGCGTCGCGAAAGGCCAATTCGAACCACGGCTCATTGAACTTTCCGCTAGCGTATTCCTCGAGCTGCATGCACAGCGACGGAACCATATTGAACGTGGCGTGAAACTTGGGAAAATCCTCCAGAATTTTCACCATGCCCCAGTAGTCCTTCAGGGCGTGCAGGCGCGTCCATGGCAAGACGTAGCGGCCGGTTTCGGGGTCGCGATAGTGCGGCTGGTGCATGTGCCAGAGCAAGACCAGGTGGACTTTGTTCATCGCGGGCCGCGCTCCCGCAAGCTAGCAGGGGGCATGCTACACTCACGAATCGCGCCATGCGCATTCTTGACCGTTATATCGTCCGCGAAATTTTCCGTCATGCCTTCCTCGGACTGATTGTCTTCACGTTCGTGCTGTTCGTGCCGCAACTGGTAAGGCTCATGGAACTCCTGGTGCGCCATTCGGGTTCGGGCGCGCAGATTGCAAGACTCTTCCTGTACATCGTACCCGGCGTACTGATTTTCACGATACCGATGGCCGTGCTGGTCGGCGTACTGCTGGGACTGGGCCGCATGTCCGCCGATAGCGAAATCATCGCCTTGACCGCGCTGGGCGTCAGCCGCCAGCGCATGCTGGTTCCCGTGGCGGTTCTTGCACTGACTGGCGCAGTCGCCACGGCAACGCTCACGCTATGGCTGGGGCCATCCGCCTTTCGATCACTTCGCAACATCGAGGCCGACCTGCTGGCGTCCCAAGCATCATTTCAAGTTCAGCCGCGGGTATTCGACGAGCGATTCCCCAAGATGGTGCTGTACATCAACGACATTTCCGCAAGCGGAACGCAGTGGCACGGAGTGTTCCTCGCAGAGGTCGGCGAAGAAAGTGGCTCACAGCTGACGCTGGCAGAGAATGCGATTGTAATTGCCGAACCGAAGCAGGGCAAGCTGGAGCTGCACCTGCAGGGCGGAACCACGCACGAGGTGAGCCGGCAGGATCCCGATCAATATTCGCTGACGGACTTCGGCCAAAGTGACATGCCCATCGAGGTGAGCGGGCTGGTTCCTACGCAGCAAAGAGCGCTCAGCAATCCGGAGCGGCGGACATTGGATTTGTGGTACGAGCGCGGGCCGAATTGGCGCGAGGCACGCGTGGAGTTTCATCGCCGGCTGGCGTTTCCCTTTGCGTGTCTGGTGTTTGCGCTGGTGGCGGTGCCGCTCGGATCGCAACCGCGGCGCGGCGGGCGCGCGGCAGGTACGGTGCTCTCCGTGCTGCTGATCGGCTTGTACTACTCACTGTTCGTCACGGGCGCGGGGCTTTCGCGCGAAGGCAAGCTGAGTGCGGGACTGGGGATTTGGCTGGCGAACATGGCGTTGACTGCGCTTGGGCTGGCGTTGCTGCCGCGGATGGAGCAGCTCGGCGGCGACAGCAAGTGGCTGAAGCGAATCACGCGATTGGACCTGTGGAAACGTCTGCTGCGGCGAAAGAAGGCTCAGGCTCGGCTAAAAGCGGCCGAGACGGCGCGCGCGACGAATGGAGAAAACGGTCGGGCACGCTCATCCGAAGGGAGCTTCCCGCGGCTGATGGATCTTTACCTCCTACGGCGATTTTTCTCGAATTTCGCCATGATGATGCTGACATTCGTGGCCCTGTTTGAGGTATTTACCTTTTTCGAGCTGCTGGACGATATCGCGCGGCGGCGAATCCCGTTCACCATCGTTGTGGACTATTTCCGGTACTTGACGCCGTATCTGCTTTATCAGCTGGCGCCGCTGGGCGCGCTGGTTGCGGTGCTCACGACGCTCGGCACAATGAGCAAAAACAATGAAATTGTGGCATGCAAAGCCAGTGGGATCAGCTTGTATCGCTTGGCGCTGCCGCTATTGCTGGCCGGGCTGACGCTGGCCGCCACGATGATCATTCTCGACGATGTCTACTTGCCTTATGCCAACCAACGGCAGGACGCGCTACGTAACCAAATCAAGGGCAAGCCGGCACAAACCTACACTCGTCCGCAGCGTTGGATATTCGGAGAAAAGGGGAAAATTTATAACTACGATCTGTTCGAGCCGGACCAAAATTTGTTCGCTGGATTGACGGTGGTGGAGATCGATCCGGCAACATTTCACGTAAAGCGGCGGGTGTTTGCCAGCCGCGCAACGTGGAGCGATTCGCAAAAAACCTGGCTGCTCGAATCGGGCTGGGTGCGCGATTTCGAGGACGGCAGAGTCAGCAACTACCAGAAATTCAAGGCCACGGCGCTGTCAGAGCTCGCCGAGCCACCTTCGTATTTCAACCGCGAAGTGCTGCAAGCGTTTCAGTTGAGTTTCCGGCAGCTGGGCAGCTACATTCAAGAGCTACGCAACGCGGGATTCGACGTTTCAACGCTGACCGTGCAGTGGTACGTGAAGATTGCGTTTCCGCTGATTGCGCCGGTCAGCATGCTGCTGGCGATTCCCTACGCGTTTCGTGTCGGCGCGCGCGGAGCGATTGGCGGCGTGGCGGTGGGCCTGGGGCTAGGAATCGCATATTGGAGCCTGGCTCGTCTGCTGCAAGCCATGGGCGGCGTCGGCCAAATGCCTCCACCGTTCGCAGCATTTGCCCCTGACTTGATTTTCTATTTCCTCGGAATGTATTTCTTCTTCAAAATGCCGACTTGAATGGCCACGGTGCTCCGAGCCATACGGTGTACGTTTAGGCCTGCAGGGATCCTTCGCGATGGGATTTGACCACGGGTGTAATTGGAAACTGCCCACTACTCCCGGTTACTCAGATTTCAGCTTCCATAGGATCTTGCGGAGCATGCCGAGCAGGACTACGGCATCGGCGGCGCGCAGATCGAAACGCAACAGCATGCGGCGGAGTTTTTCTTCTGCACTGGCGGCGGAGCGTCGGTGGATGTAGCCGCTCAAATCTAGCGTTTCGCGCAGCGCTTCATTGATCCGATTTAGCGTTTCCATGTCCGCGGCAGCGGACGAAAGCGTGCTTTTCGCTCCCGGCATGGCGTTGCTTGCGCCACGCGATAATTCGTAGGACACGATCGCTACGGATTGCGCAAGGTTCATAGAGCGATGCTCTGCACGCGTCGGAATGCGCAGCAGCCAGTGGCAATGGCTCAAATCATGATTGGACAGACCGGTCTTTTCCGATCCGAAGAG
>DASSYL010000054.1:0-6018 GCA_035703315.1 Candidatus Acidiferrum sp.
CCTCTATACCGGCTTCGGTCACCCCATCACCAAGCCCAAATCCAATCGTGCCGTCCTGCAAGCCAACTTAGACTGGTTCAACCACTACCTGTGGGGCGACCCCTTCCCCAAAGACTCGTCTCTCCTAGGCTCGAGCCAACTCGAACCCGCCAAGTGACGCTCGGTCATTTGCTCCATCGCACATCGACAAACTCCCTGCCGTATTCGACGACCCTGACCTTCGCGAAAACCTCACGACCGCCCTGCAACAAGCCGGCCGCTTCGACGAATCCGGAAGAGCCTTCGCCGAAGCCAAACGCCTCCGCGGCTCCGCTCCATGACGTTCAGCTTGCAGACTCGAACCGGCCACACCAGGGGCTGACTGCAATCTATTTCGAAAGTTAAGGGTCGTGACAAGCTCTGCGGGGGGCAAGACCTAGCCGAAGCGCAACAGGCTTTGGCCCTAGCGCTGTTTCGCACGATTCAATTCCCGTAGTCCAGAAGGCCGGAACTTGTTCTCTTTACACTCATCCCCGCCGCCCGTATCGCAGTCCAGACCGCCGGTGGGCTCTTGTCTTTCCTGGCGAAAAGCCACCCCAACTCCGTCTCGCTTGTCGCCAGCTTGCTCCTGCTGTTGCCGGGCGACCTCATCGCCTCTATTGGCGGAAAACTGAGCCCCTATTTTTTCTATCCGCTCGCATTCGTGATCAACGCCGGCGCTTGGCTTTTCGTCAGGAAAATCCTTCCGCATCCCGAACCCGCTTCCTAAGCACAACTGCCCGCTCGCGGTCTACTCTGCACTCGTCTTTACACTCCTACTCGCCACACGTATAGTGTCCCCAGTGCCGCCAACACCAACTTCACCTGAGGTTCTACTATGATCGGCTGGGTTCTGCTGATTGCGGTCGTCGTCATCATCTTCATCCTCATCGGCATGTACAACAGCCTCGTCCGCCTCAAAGTACAGGTGGACAACGCCTGGGCCGACATCGACGTCCAGCTCAAGCGCCGCTACGACCTCATCCCCAACCTCGTCGAAACCGTTAAAGGTTATGCCGGCCACGAAAAAGGCACTCTTGAAGCCGTCATCAACGCGCGCAACCGCGCTATGACCGCCACCAACCCTGGCGAGAAAGCCGCCGCCGAAAACATCCTCTCCGGAGCCCTGAAAAGCCTCTTCGCTCTCTCCGAAGCCTATCCCCAGCTCCGCGCCATCGAGAGTTTCACCTCACTGCAAAATTCTCTCACCCAGATCGAAGACACCGTGCAAAACGCTCGTCGCTACTACAACGCCGTCGTCCGCGATCTCAACACCAAAATCCAACAGTTCCCCACCAACATCTTCGCCGGCATGCTCGGCTTCAAGCCCCGCGAATTTTTTGAAGTCACCTCCGCCACCGAACGCGAAGCCCCCAAAGTCAGCTTCGGCACGCCATCCGCTCCCACGGCTTAATAGGATGTCGAAAAGGCATTTAGCTTCGTCGTTCCGAGCGGAGTCTGCGAAGCGAGGACCTCTTCAGCTCCGAGCACCTTTGGCGAGCGGAATCTCTCTTCGCCTTTTGCTTTACCTCACTACTTCCTTACTTCTTCTTTCCTCGCCTCTTGTGGCCAAAGAACTCCGCATCGAACGCTTTAACGCCCAAATCAATGTTCTCCCTGACTCTTCCGTCTCCGTAACCGAATCCATCACCGCTCACTTCCTCGGTGGCCCCTGGCACGGCCTCTATCGCGAAATTCCGATCGAATATTTCACGCCGCAGGGCATGAACTATACCCTCTTCCTTGACGTCAAACGCGTCACTGACGCCGAGGGCCGCCCTCTCAGATACGAATCCTCGCGCGAACGTCACTACCGCAAGCTCAAAATCTTCATCGACAATGCCGACAACTCCGTCCAGACCATCAACGTCGAGTACACCGTCTCTGACGCTCTCAAATTTCACGAAGACTTCGACGAATTCTACTGGAACGTCACCGGCGACGAATGGGACGTCCCCATCAGCTCGGCTTCCGCTACCATCACTTTCCCTTCCGGCACCAAGAATATCCGCGCCAACTTTGCTACCGGCGCTTATGGCTCGCGCGGCCAGGACGCGCAGCTCTCCGTGGCAGGGAACGGCGTCGAAGTCCGCACCACTGCCCCACTCCCGTACCATCACGGCCTCACCGTCGCCGTCGCTTTCGACAAGGGCGCGCTCCGCGAACCGACCAAGTTCGACGAAGCGGTCCTCTTCTTCCGCAGCAATTGGCCGCTGCTGATTCCCATCCTCGTCGCCGTACTCATGTATTGGCTGTGGTACACCCGCGGCCGCGATCCGCGCCTCCGCCCCATTGCCGCCCAATACGAGCCCCCTGAACAGCTGACGCCAAGCGAAGTGGGCACCCTCGTCGACAACTCCGCCGACATGCGCGACATTACCGCCGCTATCGTCGACCTCGCCGTTCGCGGCTATATCGTCATTCAGGAACGCTCCGAATCCCGCATGATGGGCCTTTACAAAACTGAGGACTACAGCTTCATCCTCAAAAAGCCCCGCAGCGAATGGTCCGCGCTCAAGCCCCACGAACAATCCCTGCTCGACGGCATCTTCACCGGCCAAGTCGAGGAAGTGGTCGATATCGAAGATCTCCACAATGTCTTCTACAAAAATATTCCCATCATCAAAAATCAGGTCTTCGCCCAGCTCGTCGGCCGCGGCTACTACAAGCGGCGCCCGGACAGCGTTCGCGCCGCCTATATGGGCGGCGCAGTTATCATCGTCTTTCTCTCGTTGTGGGCGTCGACTGCGGGCGCTAGCAAGCTTGGAATGGCGCCTCTGCCCTTTATCATCGGGGGAGTCCTCAGTGGTCTGGTTGTCCTTGGCTTCGGCTGGTTCATGCCCGCCCGCACATTAAGCGGTACGCGCGTTCTCGAAGGCGTCCTCGGCTTTGAAGACTTTCTGGCTCACGTCGAATCCGACCGCTTCAACCGCATGATCAAGACCCCCGAAATGTTCGAAAAATTTCTGCCCTTCGCTATGGCCCTTGGCGTGGAAAAAAACTGGAGCAAAGCCTTCGCCAACATCTACACCCAGCCGCCCAATTGGTATCAGGGCGGGAATTTCAGCTCCGGCTTCTATCCCTACATGTTCGTCAACAATATCAACGCCATGTCCTCGCAAGCCGCGACAACATTTGCCTCCGCACCGCGCAGTTCGGGCGGCTCCGGCTTCAGCGGCGGTGGCGGCAGCTCCTCCGGCGGCGGCTTCGGCGGTGGTGGTGGCGGCGGCTTCTAATGTAGCGGCCGCCTTCTGTTTATCTGAGGAACGAAGGGAGGCGGGCGCTTTTTCCGTATGTCGCAGGCGCTTTTACGCCGCTGCCGTTCCGTAGCCGGGCTTAGCCCGGCTTTCGCAACGGGTGCTAAGAATGGACAACGTCTCCATGCTGCAGAAGCCGCTAAGTTCGAGGTCTTGTTGACGATCGACCAAGGCTTCCCTTACGAACAGCATCTTTCTGGCTGAAAAATCGCAGTCCTCGTGTTGGTAGTTCGTTCATCCCGACTGAAAGACCTGCTTCGAAACGTCCCCGAGTGTTTGTCCCGTCTTTCGCGAATCAAAGTGCCGTCGTCACAACAGCTACGCCTTCAGCAACTCCTTCACATACCCCGCCGTCAACGGTATCCTCCGCGCCCACACTCCAGTCGCATCAAACAACGCCGCCGCCACTGCCGCCGGCACCACCGCGTTCGCCGCCTCCGACCCGCCGCCGAATCCCTTATCGTCCCGCGACATCGTTACCACCTGAATCTCCGGCATCTCTTGCATGGTCAAAATTTTGTACCGGCTCCAATTGGTGCTCGTCACTTTCGACCGGTCGAACGTCACTTCTTCCTTCAGCGCCTCACTTAGCCCCATCACCACACCGCTCTTCAAGCACCGTTCCAGCTGCCGCGGATTGATGACTTTGCCCGGCTCGCATCCAATCGTGAATTTCGTCACCTGCACCGCGCCCGTCGCTGGCGTGACGTTCACTTCGGCAATTCCCGCCCAATACGCGTTCGAGCGCACAATGACGCATACCCCGCGACCCGTCAGCCCTGCCGATCGGCTTTGCCGTGCGCTTTCTCGCGGCGACTTCCCCGGCTCCCATCCCGCCGCTTTCGCCGTTGCTCGCAAAATGTCGATCAGCCGCTGGTCGCTCGTATGCGCAATCCGATATTCAATCGGATCCATCCCCGCTCGAGCCGCCGCCTCGTTCATAAACCCTTCCAGCGCAAAGCACTGTTGCCTCTGCCCAGGCGTCCTCATGATGTTTCCGCGTAATCCTCCCGACGCCGTCTCCGCCCCCACATTCGGCATCCCGTAGGCCTCTTCCAGCCGCTGAATCTTCTCATATGGCCATTCCGTCGCCACAAATCCGCCCGGTTTGGAAGTCACGCTCGGCATCCCCGCCAGCAGCGCTCCCACCGGCCTCGGATCGGTCATGTGTGGCGAATAAAACGCGGACTGCACCGCGCTCAAATATCCGTTCGCATCGACGCTCGCCTTGAAATCCGAAACCCACGCGGGCGAAACGCTCGACCACGCCAGATCCTCCTGCAGCGTCCACTGCACCCGCACCGGCTTGCCCATCATTTGTGACAAAATCACCGCGTCCGCCTCCGCGCCATCGCCGCCAAACGTGGTCCGTCCGTACTGTCCTGAATGCTCCATCCAGCGCACCACGACTTTTTCCGTCGGCACTCCCAACATGAACGCAATCCGCGCCCGCAATCCCTGCGACTGCGCCGAGTGCGTCCATACCGTCGTGCTCTGATCCCCGCGGACATCCGCCACCGCCACAAACGGACCAATCGGCGCATGCCGCGTATATCCCTGCTCATAACTCGCGGAAATCGTCTTTCCTGCTTTCAACAGCGCCTGTTTCGTCTCGTCGGCCTTCCCACTCGTCTGGTCCGCTTTTTCCCATTTGTACGCACGAATCGCCTTCGTGACGTTCTCACTGCCCGGCAACCCTGCCCATTCCGTCCACTTTGTTCCCGCCGCCACCGCCTCCGCCGCGCGAATCGCTTCCCACTCATTTGGCGAAACGACCGCCACCAGATTTCCCTTCTTCACCACTTCGGCGGTCGGGAATTTCTTTTTGTCCACCGCGCCAGGCGAAATCAGTGTCGAGCCCAACGTCGTTGGCCGCACCATCCGCGCATGCAGCATCCCCGGCAGCGACACATCGCAACTCCACTTCGTCTTCCCTGTCACTTTGTCCGGCGTTCCCGGCATCGGGTGCGATGTTCCGATCACCTGAAACTCCTTTACTGGTTTCAGAGCAGGTTCACCGGTCACCGTAATCCCGTCGAGCGTCGTCATTCCCACCCATTTGGTCGCATCCGGCTGAGGCAACTCGCCTGTTACCGGAATTTTCAATTCGAGCTGCTGGCCCTTCACCAGCTCCCCATAACTCACGCTCTTCCCATTTCCCGAAACCACTCCGTCTACAACGAGCAGCGACGCTACCGGTACTTCCAGCCGCTTAGCTGCCAGCTCCAGCAGCGCCCGATGCGTGTACGCCGCCACCTTCCGCACATTCTCCATCCCCGTCAAAAATCCCGCCGAATAGCCGCCATCCGGCGTCCGGTCCGTGTCCCCCAGCACCAGAGAAATCACTTCCGGTCGCACGCGCAACTCCTCCGCAATCGCCTGTGCGTAATAGCCGCTCATCCCTGTACCTGTCTCCGTCCGCCCCGTGCGCGCCAGAATCGTCCCATCGCTATGAAGCTCCAACCAAGAAGCCACGCGCGACGCATCCAACGTATTCGCAGCACCCTCAGGCGCCCCCAGCGCCGAGTTTTCCGCTGCGCCCATCAGCCGCCGGCCCGCCGGGAACGCCAGCGTAACCACCAGCGCCCCGCCTGCCTTCACAAACGCCCGCCGGGTGATTTGTACTTCATTCGGCTTTTCTTCCAGTTCTACGGTCCGCGTGGTCATCTACTTCTCCCTTCAAGCAGCTCTCGTTAATCCCTCTTGCCTTTTCCTCGGGTACCACACCCTGCGTTTTTCCCGG